>JAEYUO010000108.1 GCA_023432465.1 Planctomycetota bacterium
CTGGTGGGGTGGCGGTGGGGGCGGCTGGCGTGTTCTTGCGCGTTTCACGCGACCGGCGGCCGGAATGCCCAGGGTGCGTCTCGGCTTATCAGACCGTGACGCACCTTGCGCGGTTCGGATTGCGCCTGCGTGAGAGGGGGCTCATTTCCCGTGGGCGGAGGGGGAGGCGTCGATACCACCTCACCACGAACGTGGCCCGGGCAGGAAGCCGGGGCCGAAAAAGCCTGTGGGTCTACGCGGCCGGATGCCGCGGACGGCCGCATGACCCATCCCTTCTACTTGGATACCGCACATGCATCACGAAGCACTGATCGAACGGCTGTTTGAAACGCTGATCTCCGGCAATCGCCCCGCGACACGCAAGTTCGTGAGGGAGGCCGAGGGCATCCTCGGCTCCGCCGAATCGGTCCTCAGCGACCTGTTCTGGCCCACCCACGAGATGGTGCAGAAGCTGTACAAAGCGGACCAGATCCCCTGCCTGAATCACCACATGGCCGTGCGGCTGCTGCGTGTGATGGCCGACCAGCAGGCCGCGAAGCTCAAGCACCAGGAGCGTCGGGGCCGGTCGATCTTCGCTCTGTGCGGTGCCAGCGAGACCGAGGAACTCGGCGCACAGATCGCAGTGGACCTCATCGAAGCCTCGGGCTTCGACATCGTCTTCGGCGGGAGCGGCATTGCCAACGATGAAGTGCTCGCCCGCGTCCACGAGGAGCACCCCGATGTGCTGCTCATGTTCTCCTCCGCCGCCCAAGACCTGCCGAACATCCGCGGCATCATCGACACGCTCCACGAGATCGGGGCCTGCCCGAACATGCAGATCGCCGTTGGCGGCGGGGTGTTCAACCGGGCCGATGGCCTGGCGGACGAGATTGGCGCGGATATCTACGCAAGCACCCCCCTTGAAATGGTGGAGTCGCTCATCTACGACGCCGACCAGCGTGCCGGCCTCGCCCAGCGGACGGTTGGCCGGAACCGCACCAAGAGGCGTGCAGCTTGATCGGATTTTGATAGGAAGTGAAACCAGAACAGATTCGGCACGAACAGCCCGGGGTGGCGAACCCCGGGCTTTTTCATGCGTCCAAGTTTGGGCGACTGATCCAAAGGACGGATGCGTCTGGGTGGACATGTTGAACTGGGGGAGTTTGAACGAAGGTAGGGGTGGACCGGGTTTTCGGTCGTACAGCGCGAAGGATCGTGCAAAGAACTCCCCGGGAAGCGATTCGGAAGGACTCAAAATGGCCAGGACAACCGCTCAGCGCGAAACCAACCCCCCGATGGAAGGTAGAGTTGGTGCGATGACACGTGCTGAGGAACGAGACCTGATCGAGCGGGCAATCGCCGGCGACCGCGATGCGGCCGAGGGGTGCATCCGCGCTCACCAGGCCTCGCTGTACGCCTACATGCTCCGAATGTCCGGCCGGCCGGATGTCGCGGAGGATGTGGTGCAGGACGCGTTCGTGCGTGCCCTGACCAACCTGCACCGGTTTGATTTCCGCTTCCGGTTCTCCACATGGCTCTTCACGATCGCCAAGCGGCTCTACGTGAACGCATGCCAGAAGCACAAGCCCGCATACGACAGCGACACCGTCGGCATGGCGGCGGGCAAGTGGCGGGGTCCGGAGATGCCCACGATCGATTCCGAAGTCACGGTGAACGCGAAGGCCGCGATTGACTACGCGCTCGCGACGCTCTCGGATGACCAGCGCGAGATCGTCGTGCTGTTCCATCAGCTCGACTGGCCGATCGCGCAGATCGCCGAATACATGGATATGCCCGAGGGCACGGTGAAGAGTCATCTCCACCGCGGCCGCATGCGGATGCGGGCCTCGCTGGAATCGCACGAGAAGTTCAGCGCGCACGTTCAGGAGGTCTGGGCTTGAGGAGCAACGAGCGACGAGACCGGCTGGAGGACATCCGGCAGATTGCCGATGCGTTCCGCGAGCCCGTGGAGGCTCCGGACTTGGCATCGGCCATTCTCGCGCGCGTCGATTCGCAGCGGTGCTTCCTGTCGCGCCGGGCGCGATGGATGGTGTGGGCGGGGCGCGCTGCGGTGGCGTTGACCGTCGCGCTCGTCGTGCTCGGTTTCACGCTCGCCAACCGCTACACCCCCGGAACCCTGCAGGTTGTCGCACAGCCGATGCCGGTGACCGATGTCATCAGCGCGGTCTCGACTCAGGCCAATCAGCAGTTGACCGCGCTGCGGTTCTCGCTGGAACCCAGCCGCGGCGCCGGGATGGAGATCACCAGCATCCTCGCGACCGTCGCTCCCGGGAGCGACCTCGCCCAGCCCATTGGCGCTGCCCTGCAGGCGGTTCGGTTTGTCGGTCCGCCCGAGGTCGCCTCCGCGGATGATCTGCACCTGGTGTACACCGATGGGGCCCCGATATCCGAGCTTCGGGCCTCGCGCCTGCCGCGGATGAGCGAATCGGCGTGGGCGGGGCAGGTCGTTCGAGACGCGATGGAAGATCGCCGCTGGCTGGAGGATGAGTCCCCGCTGCTCTCGGGCACGGGCTTTGGCTCTCATATCGCCCCAAAGTAACCGAAGATCACTGAGGGGAGTCCCGATGCGGCCTTGATGGGCCGGATCGGTATCATGGCGCGCTGGGGGAACGCGCAAGTGTCTTCTCGTGCGGGTTCTCGGCGAGAATCGGAACGCGATGCAAAAGCTGCTTCACATGCTCCTGCTCGTGCTCGCCGCGGTCTGTCTGCCGCCGGGCGCAGCGCGCGCCCAGCCGCTGCCGAGCGTGCTCGATGCGGCGGGCGCGATCCCCATGGATGCGGACCTGGTGCT
>JAEYUO010000147.1 GCA_023432465.1 Planctomycetota bacterium
CGGCTTGATGCCCCGCCGCCTCCCCCCCCCCAAGCTCACCCGGGAAGCTCGTGGAGCACCATGCCTCGTGCAGGCCCTCCCGCACGATCTGTGCGGCCCGGGCCAACTTCATCGACTCCAGCTTCCCGATCACCGCCGCGGCCTTATGCTCAGCAACGACAGAAGCTTCCCGCATGTCGGTGGCAGAACGGCGGAATGCGGAGCCGATTTCTTCAGAGTTGAGGATTTCCGATCCCGGCACACCCCCACATATGGCGAGATTGCGCACTGCTCGCGGTGGATAACTCGTGTCTGCTTGCCACCTCAACATGCACGCAATTTGACAGCAGACAGCACTCTTGTAATTCTCCGGCCAGGCAGTCGGCAGTTGGCAACTGCGTCACACCTGCCCAGCGAGCTCGTGTGTTCCTTGTACACTGACGACGAGAGTGACATCGAAATGATCTCGCCCAGTCCGACGCGTGAATGGTCTAGATGCCCGGCAGTGATGCGGAGCGTACTCCAACTTTGCGTTGTGATGCATTTGCATTTCTACATTCATCGCACCATCGCATTTATACCGCCCACACGACCCCTTGTAGGAGCCGCTCGATGAAAAGCATGGTCGTTCGCTTCGTGAGTGCCTGGAGATCGCTGTTAGCTGGTAGTCGCAGATCTAGCATGCGAAGCATGAGACTCTCGCAGCGAACGCAATGGAATCGCGGTTCTGTGTCTCTTCAAAGCAAGTGGATACTCATTCTGCTGGCATGCATCTGCGCCAGTTCGGTCTGTTCCGTTGCGACGGCCGACGATGATCGCTTGCCGATCGAGTGGGTCATGCGAGAAGTCCAGGCAAGGTACGAGGCAGTAGATCCTCCCAACGGGTCAAACAACCAGAAGTGGCCGGACTGCGCAGACCCCTGTGGAACGGCCCCGAGCACAGACTTTCGCTATCCAGCCGACTTCGCGTACGGGGATCTAGATGACGAAATGGGAGTCTGCTTGACTACCACGATTGTCAATCGGTTAGGCTCAACCCTCGGGTCAAATGCCTGGATTGACGATCAGTGGGCAGAGGCAATGACTTCCCATGAGTCGTTTTTTCCAGAGACTCTTTCTGTGAGTAGTTTTCCGGCATATGCGTACCTTGTGAACGTGGTGGGCATCGATGAGGAGAACTGGAAGGATGTCTGCTGGCTTGTCATGGGCGAAGTACTGCCGCGCATGACCTACCTCAACGCCTCTTCTCTGGTGGAAATGTCTTGGCACAGTTGGAGTAGTACCGTTGGGGGGTATCCTTCCAACATCGACTGCGACTCTTGCGACGCGCTTTGCGAAGAGCCGTTCGGTCTTGTGATTGCGGCTATTCAGAGCGGCGGAGATGGCAGCGCAAGCTCAGGTACAGGGCTGGTAACGTACATCGCTGCTAAGGGCGTAAATTGGGCGTGTTCGTCGGTAGGAGCTTGTAGTGGCGGAGAAGAGAATGCGTTTAGCATGGTCGGAGGCGACTTTGGTGTTCGGGGCGGCACGCTGCAGTATCCGCCGCACCCGCTCGAGAACGACGTGCTCACAAGCACGTTTCTGGTTTATGCCAAGGCGATCGAGCGGCCCGATGGTGTGTGCGACAACATGCCCTCTCCTATCGGAACGGTGACTAACGAAGAGTACATTGAAGGGACTCCTTTCAAGTTCTTAGTATCACTTGTTCCCGACGAGCAGTCCGCTGACTATGCCGATTACTCCTTCCCGGGGGACTTCTGGGACTGTGGGAACAGGCCGCAAGCAGAAGGCTTCAGTTGCGGCTGGGAAATGACCGACATCGTCGCTCTCAGGAAGCTCGAGTTTATCCCTCGCGAGAACTGCACTCAGTGCGGCGATTCCGAGGAGGTACCGACTCAGGCGAACGACGAGGCCAGCAACCCAGTATCTGATGACGATGAGGGGTGTGATCGAAGCAGTCATCCGGAATCGGATCATCCGGTGATCATGTCAACTGGATTCAAGTCAGAGCGAGCAGTGGATTTCACGGTTGACGCGGTCGGGCAGACCTTCTCGTTTGTTCGCGAATACACGAGCAATCCCAACCTCGGCGGCGCCAAGCTTCTCGGCGAGAACTGGATGGCGTCCTGCTTCAGGTTCATCTCGGTCCAGACAGAAGACCCCAAGGACCCGGATGAAGATGCCGAGATCACCATGACCGCGCCGCCGGTTGAACGCAAGCTCGTGTTCGAGCCCGACGGAATGAACCAGAAATGGTCGGCGGGAGGGCCAACCACTCGGTACATGGAGAAATCAACCGTCACGATCGATGATGAGACATGGCCAGTCTGGCAGTTGGTTGAACCTGGCCAGTACATCATGAAGTTCTTCCGGCAGCCCGATGAGGCCGAATCTGCGCTGGATGAACCGCCGCTGCCATTCCTTGGGCTTCTGGCACAGGAAGAGGATTGGTACGGGAACAAGCGGGTCTATCAATACCTCTTGGCGGGGGCAGGAGAAGATGACGATCTGAAAGCGGCGAGACTGTGCTGCATCTACCTCAATGGCTCGCCAGAATCAGAGGAACGCGCCGATGCCGAGATCCACTTCCAATGGAACCTGACGGATGATCCCGACTTGTTCGGAACCCTGAGCCGCATCTCCGTGCAGCGGCCCAAGGCGCTGACCGAGACACATCAGGTCCGCTTTGTCTATGGCGCGACCGCTGGTGAGACCGTCCACGCCGATGTCGGCTCCGGGAAGGAACTCGTCCAGGTCACGGTGCGCGAGCGGATTAACCCTCCGGGTGGCTCGGGGCCAGTCTGGCGTACACGCATCACGCAGTATCGCTATCACGATGGCGAGGAGCCGGGTTCCAACGAGGACGAGCGTTTCGAGGTCGACGGTCCGCAGCACTCGCTCAAGGCAGTCATCATGCCCGAGCAGATCGAGTACTACGCGC
This sequence comes from Planctomycetota bacterium, assembly GCA_023432465.1. Lineage (GTDB taxonomy): Bacteria > Planctomycetota > Phycisphaerae > Phycisphaerales > UBA1924 > JAHBXL01. Next base: position 2,921 of record JAEYUO010000147.1, read on the forward strand.
AAAAGCGATCGGCCTACGAATCATGGAACGCCGATGCCCCACTTCGTCCCCGCGACATGGCGGAGCCGCGCCGCCACCAGCATCAACGCCGACTGCCCGTCCGGGAACGCTCCGACCACGCGGGTACTGTGCATCTCCCGCAGGCCCGGCCCTGTAAAGAGAACTTCCTTCGGCACCTGTAGCTCCGGTCGGCCCGTTGGTCCTGAGTCGAGCTCACGACGCTCGTCGCTAAGTACGACCCATGAGAACCAGGCGTGGGCGGAAGAGGAGGGATGCACATGTCCAAGTCCGCATCGAGCATTCGCTACTCCAGAACCAAGCGATCTGGCTCTGTTGCCTTTGATCCGGCCGCGGTCATGTGCCGGGCATCGGAGTTGTTGGCCGGGCAGTCGCTCCGTCAACGTGCTAGCTTGACCGGCCTCAGATACGAGTCCATCAGGCGTTACCATGCGGGCATATGTGCGCCGAGCCTTGAGTACATCGCCCGGGTCTGCCTCGCCACAGGCGTCTCTGCGAACTGGCTGTTGTTTGGAAAGGGGGGAGGCCCGGACACCCGATCGGGCTTTGAAGGATCTCGCACGCATCGGCACGGAACTTCGCGAGCTGAGCGATTGGCGGCCAACGCTGAAGCGGGGAGCGGTGCTTCGAACAGCGAGAAGAAGAACGCCCGCAATAAGGCCGTAACTGGCGGGCGTCGCCAACGGTGACAATCTCGGCGGGTCCTTAAGCGGACGACGGCTCTGCTGGCAAAGGGGCTCATCGGCGCATTCCGCGCGAGACTGCGTGGTGAGGACGTGGACGAGAGCTTGGTCAAGGACCAGGACACGCGGAGTCGAAGTTCAAGGCGTCGCGCCGGTTGCAATAAGGAACGACCCCCACATCGCCGCGGGCATCCTGGTCCCTACGAAGTCCATTGCTCCAACAACTCAGTCCGTCCATCATCGGAAATCGGTCGCTCACAATGCCTTTCGGCTTTGTGCCCCGCGTCACAAGAGCGAAATTTACGACTGGTCCAAGTCTGCAAATTGGTCAGCGGAGGTTAAAGCCGCGCAGGATCACGAGCGCAGCGAGCGCGTGCGACGGAAGATTAAGCGCGGCATCTGCGGCATCTACAACAATTTGGCGGAGCAGTTTTCGATTCACAAGAGTTTGCTGCAGGAACACGCCATACTTCTGTACATCGTCGACAAGGACGAGCAAGACTGGAAGACTGGCCTAGCTCACGAGATTCGATCCATGGCTCCATCAGGTTGGACGACAAATGGGTGCGTGAGAACCGATGCGGAAAGAGTGGCTGAATTGATCAGCAATCCGCCTACAGTCTTTAAGTCGGAACTAACGGCAAAGGTATGGGGAATGTCAGCGGCCCGACCAAATAAAGCAGTCAGTTCGAACGTTCCGCCAGAGTGCATCCAACTCGTGCGAGAGGCAATCGTTGCCGAACTCAATGCTTGGCGCGATGAACTTGTTCCGGCTATGATGGTTCACGCAGCGAGCTCTGTATCCACGGGTGCGTCTGAAGCGACCATTGAGGAGCGTGTGATCGAAGCCTGCATCATGGTTCGAGGCGCGAACCTCGCGAAGAAGGTCAAGGCAGCGATGGCAGATCTCTTCGGCGAACGTCCTCTGGGGTAAGGCGCGATAAACTGGCGCGCACGTTCAATTCAAAGGTCAAGACTTTTGTATGCCCTGACCAGTTGTGGATCCAGAGCATCGAGTTTGCCTCGTTCTTCCATGCGCACACAGATTCCGAGCAGCAGTTGTACGATGTGTCGTGGCATTCGCCGCAAGTACTCTCGAGGGTTTTCTTGCCAAAGCTGAATACGAGCAGATTCCGTTAAGGTCCAGAGATCGCTGGGTGTTGGATCGGAAAGTTCTTCACTCACCCCATCAGATCCAAAATGCGCCTTGGCCGCTGCAAAGATGCGATTAAGGTCGAGTCCGGTTGGGATAGGTTGCTCCTGCGCATGCGCCGAGGCAACTTTGCGTGCGCGATAATCAACGGTGGTTGAATCGCTTGCATTGCATCGCCGCCAGTGCGCGACACCGACTTTATGCCGCTTGATCGTGTGTCTCGTAGGCCCCATATTCCCCTCCTTGGGTCTATACGCACCGGCTCTCCGGTATGTTTAACGATTTCTGAACAAAGAGTCGTTGCGAGAGGCAGGATCCCCGTCGTCGCGACGTTGCTCAACAAACTGAAGTACTGCTCGTTCTAGGAGCCAAGTCACGGAACGTTCTTCGACTCTCGCGATCGGCAACAGGATCGCGCGAGCTCGCAGAAATGCGTCAATCACGTGGTTGACGGTGGCCGCACGCCCGCGCATCCGCTCCTCTTTCTCAACGTCCTCTAATGGACTTGCAAACTCTTTGCGAACGCGCACAAATAGGTCGCTCGGCGACGCAGGCTTGTTGACGGGGGGGATTCCAGGCTTCTGCGGTTTCGGAGCCTTCCCACGCGCTAAATCAGACTTCTTTGTTCGTCTCGCCATCGGCATTCTCATCGACCATATCGAGAATCGTGCTTCAGTTTAGAACAAATCGCTTCGTCGTGCAACTTGTTGATTCACTGTGAAGCAGAATGGGGCAGGCCGCTTTTTGCGATACCGAGAGATTCGATCTCAAGGCCGGCGAACCTTGGCGACTGATGGGTCATGCAAAGCACGGCTGGCGAGCTTGGTTCGCTCGCGGCAAACGCGTGGAGCATCCGCGGTCAAACCGCGGCTTCCTCGCGCAAAGCGTCCTCACAAGCTGTTTCCGATGGAATGTTGGCTCGCCGAAGGGGATAGTCGTAGCGATCAAGCGTGTCGGCCGTTGGTAGCAGCCGACACGTGCGACGAGTTTTCGTCCCCAGGATGCCTGGAGAATCAGCCCGCCGATCACGCTGATTCTACCACCCCAAGTTGTTCTAGGGTGGTTCGCGAGTCTTGGGCCAGGCTAGCGTCGCCAGTAGGCGAGAAAGGCAGGTCATGGTTACGAGCACCAGTTTGTGTCGCAGTGAGTCCGGTTCTTTCCCTTCAGTTGTAGGCGGATACATTCCACCATCGCGATACCTTTACAACGAGGGTGACGGCCAACGCATCGAGGCAATGCACTCCATCGTGGTCGCAAATGGAGAACTCTTTGATCGACTAAACATCGAACAAGCCTGTCGCGGGCTGGCCCCGGTCGATTTCGAGGGATTCTCTCGCTGGCTCGAGTTGCAGGGTGCGAATCCCAAGTTTTACATTCCTGGGGAAGCCAGCACCATCTCCGCTGCGATCTTGCGCAATAATCAGTGGCGCATTAAGTATCCGTCACGACCGTATCCCGGACAGCGATCGCCTGTCGAGGGCACCGTGCTCGAGGTGCTGTTGGCCAAGAAGTCGCAATCGGGAATGTTGCAGGGCTTTGAAACCATCATTTTCGCAGGCACGGGCGATGAGTATGCGAAGGTGTTGGAGGATGTGCTCGCCTTCGAACTCGAACTGGTTGTTGTCGCTCGTGCAGACCTGTTGTCGCCTGGATTGCGACGCTTGCTCAGGCACCCCCTCGCTCAGTTTTGTGATCTACGCTCCGACCTCGGCGTTGCGGTGTGATTCGGCTCTTCCCAGACGTTGATCTTCAACCCCGGTCAAGGTGACCGGGGTCTTTCAGTTGGCTCCGTTGTGGTAGTACCGCAGGATCGGGATTGTGGTCAGCTCACCACCCACGTTTGCCGCCAGTTGTTCAGCCGTTTTCTCATCCATGGTCGATCTCCGCATCAGCGTATCACCCGTTGCAGTCTTGTACGTTCAACCCGGCCCGTCGGTTGCGCCGTCCCGACCGTTGGCCGCAATGTCAATAGTCGGCCCCCCGCCGTGACGCACTGCGTCGGTGCCTGTCGGCGTTGGTGGTACTTCAATCCTCCAACGCCGCCTTGGTGCATAGCAAACGGCGTATCCCGGGCTCCAACACCCTAACGCCCTCCAGAAAAAGTTCTATTGGTGTACTGTCACCCCGATTGAAGAGCGGAGCCCCGCAAGGACACGCCTTGCGGGGCTTTCGTTTTTGGATGGCGGGGCGGAGGTAGGATGCGTTGCATGAACCCGCACACCGGCCACGGCACGATTGACGCGATTCTCGACATTCACGCGATGATCACGGGATTCATCGTTGAGACTGTTGAGGATGTGCCGGAGGCTCGCATGGTCGAGCAGCCGGGGGGCGTTGTGAACCATCCGGCGTGGACGCTGTCGCATCTGAACGCGTACGCGGGGGCGCTGCTGGCGATGCTCGATGATGCGAGCGTGCCGACGGCGGATGCGGAGATGGAGCGGTATGGGTATGGCACGACGCCAGTGCCGGATCCGGGCGCGTATGCGACGAAGCGGGAGCTGATCGATCGCTTCAGGGAGCGGAACGCGGGGCTCGCGGCGCTGGTGGCGGAGAAGCACGCGGCGTGTTTCCCGCGGCCTGCGCCGAAGCGGTTCCAGCCGTACTCGCCGACAATCGCGCACATCGCCATTACGTTGCTGGTGGCGCACCCGCCGCATCACCTCGGCCAGTTGAGGCAGTGGCGACGGGCCGCGGGGATGGTGCTATAGACGGGGCGTTTGTATTGCCTGAACCCGTTTCGATGTGCGCGGCTTACACGGGTGGGCGGGAGCGGCAACGACGCGGCCGTGTGTCGGCGCGAGACGCGTTCAGTGACGAGGGTCGCGGTAGAAGCAGGCCGCGCCGACCGGGCGGCAGGTTCCAACGCCTCGGATGTAACCGCTTTGGGATTCGGACCGATGGCCCTGCTCGAATAGACGAATGGGCAGTCCATCACGACTTGATTTTCAGCGGGTCTTCATAGACGTGGCACGGCAAGGCAGGGGAGCCGCGGAGGTCGTGCCACCAGCCGGGCATATGTGCGGCGGCTGTGCCTCTGGCCGGGGATCGAGCCGAAGTGGTACCTGTTTCACGATTCCACAGCACGTTTGATCTGCTCGCTGTCGATTTTGACCATGGTCATCATCGCCTGCATCGCCTTGCCGGCCTTGACGGGGTCGGGGTCGTTGATGAGGTCGATGAGCAGCTTGGGGTCGATCTGCCATGACACGCCGAAGTGATCGGTGATCCATCCGCAGGCGACGGGTGTGCCGCCCGCCGCGACGAACTTGTCCCAGTATTCATCGACCTGCTGCTGGGTGTCGCAGATCACGGCGATGGAGATGCCCTGGTTGAATGTGAACTGGGGGCCGCCGTTGAGCGCCGTGAAGTCGCGGCCGTCGAGCGTGAACTCGACGGTCATGACGGAGCCCGGCTTGATGGGGAACTGCGGGCCAAGGTCGGGGTAGCGCGAGATGCGTGTGATCTTCGAGTTGGGGAAGACGGAGGTGTAGAAGCGAGCGGCTTCCTCGGCCTGGTCGTTGAACGTCAGGAATGTGGTGATCTGGGGCATGAGGGGATGGTACCGGATTGTCCGTCGGCCGGTCACTGCGCGGGGCAGCGCTCCGGCCCTCGGCCGGACCGTCGCGAGGGCGTGCGTGGGAGCGCAGCGCGCCTGGGAATCGGCGGTGGGGGGGTGAGCGTGGCGGGCGGCGGGAGATGCGGAGCCGGGAAAGCCTGCCGCGGATTGCTGTACAATGGCTCTGCGGGTACGGGAGGGCCTGCACGCGGAGCCCACCAATGTTGCGGCTGATTCTTGCGGTCATCGTCAGCTACATCGTCATGGCGATTCTCATCGTGACTTCGTTTGTGGGCCTGTGGTATGGACTGGGACCGGATGGCCTGCTGCAGCCCGGGAGTTACAAGGGCAACATGATCATCACGATCGCGGCCCCGGGAATCACGGTGATCGGCGGGCTCTTCGGCGGGTGGCTATGCGTGAAAGTCGCGGGAGCCGCCCGCGCCCGTCAAGCGGTGGTCGCGCTGGCGGGCATCGTTCTTGTGCTCGGCCTGGCGATGGCCTACTTCACGCTCCAGAAGCCGTATCCGGCTGATCCGCGGCCCCCGGGCATGACCGTTGAGGAGATCATGGAAATCGGCCGCGAGCCGACATGGGTTGCGATCTTCAATCCGATCGCGGGCGCCGGCGCGGTCCTTGTCGGAGGACTGGTGATGGCTGGTGGCGCTTCGCGTAGAGGGGCTCGTCCGTAGTCGGGTGTTCGTGTGTTGGGTCGCGGCTTTGGTACAAGAGCTATGGCGAAGATCGCTTCCAAGATCCGCTTTTCCGCGACACTCTGCCGGCCGGTTGCGACTGCGAGTTCGGGCAGGGCTGTTTCGTGGATGTTTGTGACGCTGCCGAAGAAGGCGAGTGCGGCGTTGCCGTCGCGCGGCATGGTGTCCGTCGAGGGGACGTTTGACGAGTTCCCGATTCGAGCCACGCTTGAGCCCGATGGCGAGGGTGGTCACTGGCTGAAGGTTGACCGGAAGATGCGAGAGGCGGTCGGCAAGGCGCGGGGCAGGGTTCCGGAGGCGGGCGATGTCGTCACGCTGGAGCTTGCGCCTGTGTCTGCGCGACAGGAACCAGAGCCCGTCGTGCCGCCGGATTTGCGGAGCGCGCTCGCTGCGGCTCCCGCGGGGGCGCGGGCGGTGTGGTCGGAGATCACCGCTTTGGCGCGCCGGGACTGGATTCAGTGGGTGACCTCCGGCAAGAGGGCCGAGACGCGCGCGATTCGGATTGCAAAGGCTTGCGACATGCTTGCGAAGGGGAAGCGTCGGCCGTGCTGCTTTGATCGATCGGGGATGTATGGGAAGGGAATCAGCGGTCCTGTCGCCGCGGAGGCGCGGGGCAAGGCCGGGCGATAGCCGGTGAACGGGGTGGGGTCGGGGCGGCGGTTTGGGAAGATTGAAGGGGAGGGGGATGCTGTGGGCGGACTGTCAGCCGTTGACTTGACGGGTAGCTTGGGCCGGAAGAGGCGAACCGCTGCCGCGCCCGGAGCGTTGTGAGGGGCGAGGGGGTGTGGTGGCGGGCGCGCTGCTTGGTTGAACTCCACCGGACTGCATGCATGACTGTTGACAGCGAAGCGATGTGCCGAACCGGCGAGGCGGGGACGGCGAACCAGCGGGTGGTTGATGTCGAGGCCGAGGTCGTTGCGTTTCTGGTTGGACGGTCGGTGCCGTGTCCGCGGTGCGGGTATGACCTGCGCGACATCGAGCGGGCGGTGTGTCCGGAGTGCGGTGAGCCGCTGGTGCTGAAGATCGGATCGCCGCGGGTGCGGTTTGGGTGGCTGGTGCTGGCGATGGCGCCGGGGTGCTTCTCGGGTGTGGCCGCGCTGTTCGTGATGATCCCGGTGGGTGCGACGCTCTGGCTGCGATTGCCGCGGGGGCAGGGCGCGCCGTGGCCGGTGATGGCGGCGGATGCGTTCGGGTTTTTCAGCGCGGCATCGGTGGTGGTGATGTATCGGCACCGGCACCGGATCATGGCGTGGACAGCGCGGCGGCAGGGGGTGTTTGCGGGGAGTGTGTGGGGCGTGCACGTGCTTGTGTTCGTGCTGGTGCTGCTTGCGCTGCGGTTTCTCTAGCGGCGGGGGCGCAGGAGCGGAGCGCTGGGGGTTGGGGCAGCGGCGCGAGCTCTCAGGCCAGTCGCGCCCAGCGGAGCTTGGCGGAGCGGGAGCGTGGGTTGGCGCGCTGCTCGGCATCGGTGGCGGTGATGGGGTCGCGGGTTTCCTCGGCGTAGATGCCGGCGCGCAGGCCCTCGCGGAAGGCGTTCTTGACGCGGCGGTCCTCGCCGGAGTGGAAGGTGATGATCGCGGCGATGCCGCCGGGCTTGAGAACATCGGGCAGGATGGTGAGGAGGCGGTCGAGGTTCGCGAGCTCGCGGTTGACGAGGATGCGCAGTGCCTGGAAGGTTCGGGCGGCGGGGTGGAGCTTTGCGCCTGCCGCACGCTTGACGGTGAAGTCCCGCGCTTCGCAGATAATCTCCATCAACTGCTGCGTGGTGGTGATGGGCTGGCGGGCGCGGCGTTCGACGATGAGGCGGGCGATCTGCGGGGCATCGGTTTCATCGCCGAGTTCGAGGAAGGCGGCGGCAAGGTCGGACTCGCTCATGCGGTTGATGAGGGCGGAGGCGGGCTGGCCGCGGGTCGGGTCCATGCGCATGTCGAGCGGACCGGGGCGTCGGTAGGAGAAGCCGCGGTCGGGGTCATCGATCTGTGTGCTGGCGACGCCGATGTCGGCGAGGAGGGCATCGACGCGGCCGCCCTCGACACCTGCCTGGGCGAGGATGCCGGGGAGGCCGGCGAAGTTGGAGTGGAAGAGGTCGAACCTGCCACCGACCCACTTCAGACGCTCACCGGCTTTGGCGATGTTGGCGGGGTCGAGGTCGAGGCCGATGAGGCGGCCGCCGGGGTAGATGCGGGAGAGCATCGCGGCGGAGTGGCCGCCGAGGCCGAGGGTGCAATCGACAACGGTCTGGCCGCGCTGGATGTTGAGGGCGCTGAGCACTTCGTCGAGGAGGACGGGGAGGTGCTTGTCGGCGTGGGGGGCGACGGGGCGTGGAGACTTTGGAGCGGGAGTGGTCAACGTGTGTGATGGTACGGGCGCGCGGGGCGCGAACGATGGAGCGCGGTGCGTGGAGCGCGGCGATTGGCGATTGGTGAGTGGTGAGCGGTGAGTAGTGAGCGGTGAGTAGTGAGTTGTTCGTGCTGCGCACTTGCAGCGCGCGGTGCAGTGGTTACACTCTTCGTGTCGGCGGATGCGCTGGTGCGTGGATGCCGACACCAGGAGAACATTGATGGCAAAGCGAACCGTACTTCGAAGCAGCAGGGGAAAGAAGCTCTACGCCGTGCGCGACAAGGGCGGGAAGTTCAAGGACATTCAGTCGTACGCACGCGCGCATGCGGCGGACCTTCGCTCGACGAGCAAGGCAGAGGCTGCGGCGGGGATGAAGAAGAAGGCCAAGAAAAAGGCCAAGAAGAAGTCGGCCAAGCGCGGGACGGCGAAGGTCGGCAAGGCGGCGGGGAAGAAGGCCGGGAAGAAGAAGACGGCACGGCGGACGACGAAGAAGTCTGCACGGAAGGCCGCGAAGAGATGAGCAGGCCCGCAGAGCATCGGGCGAGATGATCGTCCGTGTGCGCGCGGGTTGACAGGTTCGCCGGTGGAGCGATCGCGGCCGGGAGTCGCGGTCGCTTCGCCGGCAGGGCCGCCGGAGCGGGGGAAGTACATCGCTCGCCAATCTGGCGGCGACCGGCGGTCAGGTCAGATCGTTGATGAACAGGCCGGTAGCGAGCTTGGGGTAGAAGAAGGTGCTCTTCTGGGGCATGAGTTCGCCCGCGCGGCTCACGGCCTTGACGGCGTCGAGCGGCGTCGGCCGGAGGATCGCGGCGAGCTGAGGTGTGAAGCCCTTGCCACCGCCGGAGCCCTTCTCGTGGCCTGCGCCGATCTCGGCGACCTCGGCGACGGTGTGGGGGAAGGCCCACTTGACGGGCTGGTTGTTGTTGAGCTTCGGCTGGGCGATGTCCTCGACGAGGACGTATTGCACGAACGCGACATCGAGCGTGCGCCATTCCCTGGGCTTGTCGGGGAATCGCGAGGCGAGGGGATCGGGCGTCGCGGGGGCGACGACCGCGCCCTTGCCGGTGGCGAAGTCGAAGAGGCCGATGCGGGGATCGCCGAGCTTGGCGAGCTGGTGGACTGCACGCTCGAGTTCGGCCAGACCACCTGCGCCGGTGTTGACGGATTCGAACTTGAGGTGGTCACCGGCAGCGCGCTGGAGTTCGTCCCACGAGTAGTTGGCCATGCCGCCGAGGATGCGGTGGGTCGGCCAGATCGCGAGGCCGGGGTCGGACATGCCGACGAGGACCATCATGGAGCGCCGGGCGGGATGGTCGGCGGGGACGGAAGCTGCTTGTTCCAGGGCGCGGAGATAGTTGAGTGCGGTGTTGTAGCGGTGGTGGCCATCGGCGATGAAGACATCCTCGCCGGTGAGCGCTTCCTGATAGGCCTTGATGTCGGCGGGGTCTTCGACGATCCAGAGTTCGTGCGTGACGCCGTCGCCCGTGGTCGCGGTGAGGTCGGGGGAGCGTGCGGCGCAGAGACGGGCGATGACGGCCGTGGCCTTGCCCTTTTCATCTGGGTGGAGGCCGAAGATCGGTGAGAGCTGGGCCTGCGTGGCCTTCATGAGCGCGAGGCGGTCTTCCTTGGGGCCGGAGAAGGTCTCTTCGTGCGGGAGGATTCCGCCGCCCGGGCGGGCGCCAAAGGGCTGGGTCTCGACGGTGCAGGCCATGCCGCTTCGAACAAACGTGCGTCCGGCGGACTTGAAGGTCTGGCGATAGGCGAACATGCGCGGCGAGGCGGACTTGGTCAGCGTGCCATCGGCGAGCCATGCGCGGAAAGTCTGTCCGGCGGCGGCATAGGCCTCGGGCGGGCCGAGCTCTTTGGCGGGGATGTGGGGGAGATCGATGCCGACGATGTTGCGGGGATCGCGGCTGAGGAGCGCGGCCTTGCTGGAGGCATCGAGCACGTCATAGGGCGGGGCGATGAGCGAGGACAGGTCGCCGCTGGACGGGCGGGCGAACTCGACTGCGCGGAAAGGAAAAACCTGGGGCATGGCGTGGCTCCTGGGGAGGGTGGGAGTATACGGGAAGAGTTCACCGCGGAGGCGCGGAGGACGCGGCGGAAGACTTGGATTCAGGAAGGACTCCCGGAGCTCGGTGAGCACAGGCCTGGATCCTGAGTTTTCCCATGCGCCGACACGTGGCCGGTTGATCCGCGATCTCTGCGACGTTGCGGTATGACAGGCTACCGATTGATCAGCGGAGACTTTCCTTCGACGATCGGGCCGCGGGAGCCGGGCTGGACGAGTTGATCGATGAAGGCGCGGTACTCGGATTCGACCTCGGCGAGATCGCGGTTGAAGTATGCGAGGAAGACGGTGGGGCCGCGGCGTGAGGCGAGGCCGCGGGCGCCATCGGGCCCGAAGACGGCGACGACGGAGCGGACGATGTTGCCGGAAGCGGCATCACTCAGGAGCTTGTTGAGCGGGGCGGCGTACCGGCCGTGTGCGCCCTCGACGAGAAAGTGGGTGAGGGCCCAGACCTGGGCGTAGTACGTGAGGGCATCGCCGGCATCGCCGCCGGGTCCGATGAGGTTTGCGGGCGCGGCTTCGAGGAGCGCGGAGAGGGAGAGGAGTTCATTGCGGGCGGCGGCATCGCGGAGGGCATCGAATCGCTCGACATTGGCCCACGGGAGGAAGACGGCCTGGCTGCCACGGTCGCCATCGGGCGCGGACCAGCGGTGGCCCTCCATGTATGACGCGATGCCTTCATCGAGCCAGATGGGCAGGGGCTGGGCGAAGGCACGCTGGATGTATTGGTGCCAGCCCTCGTGGGCGAGGATGGCCATGGTGTCCTGCGTGCCGATATCGAAGAGGAGGGCGCGTCCGCCGTAGGCAAAGCCGCCGCGGGGGATGCGGAGGTAGGGGCCGGACTTGTCGGCGAGGAGCTGCTTGGTGAGGCGTTCCCACTGCATGCGTGTGCGCATGACGAAGGTGTCGAGCTTGATGGCGGGGGGAGGGAGGGGTTGCATGGTTCCGCCCGCGGCATTGGCGGCGGCGGAGGGAAGGGCGGTGCGGTAGTGGTTCATCGCGGCTTCGAGGAAGCCGGGGAGGCGGGTGATGAGGATGGGCTCGGTCTGCGTGGTGTAGATTCGGAAGTGGGGGGTTCGGATGATGAGGCCCTTGTCGCCGTCGTAGGTCCAGTCTTCGATGGATTCAACATCGGGAGAGGCGGCGGGGCGCGCGGTGGTCGTGGGGGCGGATGAGGATGTGCCAGCGGCTGCGGGCTTGGCGGGGCTGGAGGAGCAGCCGGGTGCGAGCACGAACATCGTGAGGAGAACGATCGCTGAGAGTGCTCCGCGGCAGCATCGCTCGGCCGTCTCGTGGGCCGAGGAGAGGGAACGAAACCGAACGCAGAGTTTGCGATGACGGATGAGCATCAGGAAAGCCCCGCGAGCTGGGCACGCGCGGCATCGAGGTCGGCCTCGGCCTTGGCGAGCTGCGCTTTGGATTCTTCGACGAGCTTGGGCGGGGCCTTGGCGATGTAGCCGGCGTTGTCGAGGCGGCCCTTCATGGTGGTGATGGATTTGGTGAGATCGGCGATGAGCTTTTCGAGTCGGGCTTTCTCGGTGGCGCTGTCCACGGCATCGGCGAGGTTGGAGAGGGAGAGCTCGTGGCCCTCGAAGCGGAGCGTCACCCCGCCGCCGTGGGCGGCGGATGGCGCAACGGCGGTGGCGGATTCCAGCCCGGCCAGGGTCTGTACGAGGCCTGCGGCATGGGGCGCGTTGATGATCGCGAGCACGGCCTGCGGGGCGTGGAGCGTGATCTTGCGCTTGTCGTGGACGTTGTGCTGGGCGCGGACCTCGCGGATCGCGGTGATGAGGGAGCGGAGTCGCTCGAACTCGCGTTCGGCGGCCTCGTCGCTGAGGGAATCGGCGAGCTTGGGCCAGCCGGCGGTGCAGAGGAGGCCGGCCTTGCGGGACGGCGCGAGGTCAAAGCCAGCGAGGCTCTCGGTCTCGATGTGGCGCAGGTGCTCCCAGATCGCCTCGGTGACGAAGGGCGTGACAGGGTGCAGCAGGCGCACGATGGTTTCCAGCGCGTGGGCGAGGACAGCACGCTGACTGGGTGAGGAATCGACGGTGGGCTTGATGCCCTCGATGTACCAGTCGCAGAAGTCGCGCCACAGGAGGTCGTACAGCGTCTGGGCGTAGTTGGCGAACTCGTAGTTGGCGAGCGCGGCTTCGGCATCCTTCACGCCCGCGTGGAGGCGGGAGAGCATCCAGCGGTCGATCAACGACAGCTGATCTGAACCCGCGCTCTCCTTCAGCGGTCGCCGCAGGATCGTGAGGGCGAAGCGTGAGGCGTTCCAAAGCTTGTTGCAGAAGTTGCGGCCCGCATCGAACTTTGGCGAGGTGTTCTTGCCGCTCTTGGGGTCCTTCACGACCGGCAGGCGGACATCCTGCGTGTTGGTGGCCATCTGCGCGAGCGTGAAGCGCATGGCATCGCAGCCGTGCGACTCGATGATGTCGCGCGGATCGACGCCGTTGCCCAGCGACTTGGACATCTTGCGGCCGTCGCCATCCTGGATGACGGCGTGGATGAAGACATCGCGGAACGGCGGAGGTCCCTTTGAATAGGCACTCGGCGATAGGCACTCGGCACTGGGCGGGGAAACGGGCGCGGGCTGGGCGCTCGGCGCAAGGAGGTAGCGGTTGAACATCACCATGCGCGAGACCCAGAGCGTGATGATCTCGCGCGCGGTGCAAAGAACGGAGGAGGGATTGAAGGCTTCGAGCAGGTCCTCGTTGGATTCGGCGTTGAACTTCGCCGGGTTGGGCCAGCCGAGGGTGCTCAGCGGCCAGAGCGCGGAGGAGAACCAGGTGTCGAGGACGTCGGGGTCTTGTTCAAAGCCAAATGAACTCGTTCGAGTGCTGTCGGTAAGCCCGCTGGCATCAACTATTGCTCTGCGTGCCGCTTCGATGTCTGCAACAGGCAACCCACTCTGCGAGATCGCGCGGCGCGCATACTCGGCATCGTCTCCCTTCTCAGTGTTGAGATCGTCGAGCAGCGAGCATGCCTTGAAAAACAGCGGTGAAGCGCAACACACCTCAAGCCATGTCGTATTCGCAGTCCCAGACGGACGAATACACACATCAAGACCAAGTTGTTTGAACACACTCGAGAGCTTTGCGACGGTCGTTGCGAGTTCCGGGTTGGCGGCTCCGTCGAATGCGCGGTCGATCCCGCCTGCGTGGGTAAATGGCTCAATCGTCCATACCGGAATCCGATGCCCCCACCACAGCTGGCGCGAGATGCACCAGTCGCGGATGTTGTCGTGCCAGTGCTCGAATGTCTTGGCGTAGCGAGCGGGGTGGAAGGACAGCGAGCCGTCGCCGGCGTCTTTCCCGTCTGCTGCTTTGGTGGTTTGCTGGATTGCTGGTTTCGCACCGCTCCTCTGCTCAGGCACCAGCGCCGCATTCGCCGTCTGCGCCATGCGCGGATCGGTCACCTTGACGAACCACTGGTCGCTCAGGTACGGCTCGATGATCGCCTTGGAGCGGTCGGAGATCTTGACGGTCTGCTTGTAGGGCTTTGTGCCTTCCAACAGGCCGCGGGCCTTGAACTCGGCGACGACCCTCTTGCGGGCATCCTCGCGCGAGAGGCCGAGGAAGGTGGCGGCATCGCCGATGTCGGTCCAGCCATGCTTGTCGGAAATCGACGCATCGGGGGCCATCACGTTGATGAGGCCGGTGCCGGTCGAGTTGCGGTCGATCTGCTCCCTGCGGCGGAAATACAGGTCGTAGTCGTTCTGGTCGTGCGCGGGTGTGACCTTCAGGAAGCCGGTGGCGTACTCGGCCTTGGGGTCGTTGGCTTCTTCTTCGCTGCGGGCCATCGTCTTGGGGAGCACGACGTAGTCGTCGGCGACGATGGGCAGGATGCGGCCGACCAGCGGGAGCTGGACGCACATCCCGTCAAGTGCTTTGAGGCGGGGGTCGTGCGGGTTCATGCCCACCGCCACATCGCCGAGGTACGTCTCCGGCCGCGTCGTCGCGACCGTCACCCATGCCTGCTCGTTGGCGGGATGCTGCTCCGCGCCGGCAAATCCCCGCCGCGCCAGATCCCCCCACGTCACCGGCACCACTTCCGATTTGGCAATTTGGCCCTTTGCCAATTTGACCATTTCTGGTGCCCGCACCAGCGGATACCGCATGTAGTAGAACGCGGTGTCGATCTCCTGCTCATCCGTCTCATCGTCGGCGACGGCGGTCTTGAGCTCGGGGTCCCAGTTCACCAGCCGCTTCCCGCGATAAATGAGACCGTCGCGGAAGAGGCGGAAAAAGGCTTCGCGGACCGCCGCGGCACACTGCTCATCCATTGTGAAGCGCTGGCGGTCCCAGTCGCAGGAGCAGCCCATGACCTTGAGCTGCTCGGTGATGGTTTTCTCGTACTCGTCCTTGAACGCCTGGATCTTCGCGATGAACTCCTCGCGGGTGAAGTCGTGGCGGCGTTTCTTCTCTTCGTTCCAGACGCGCTTCTCGACGACGGCCTGCGTGGCGATTCCGGCGTGGTCGGTGCCGGGCATCCAGAGCGTCTCGAACCCCATCATGCGGTGCGCCCGCGCGAGGATGTCCTGGAGCGTGTTGTTGAGGGCGTGGCCGAGGTGGAGCGCGGCGGTGACATTCGGCGGGGGGATGAAGATGCAGTAGGGTTTGGCTTCGCCGGAGAGGACGCGCGCGGGGTCGGCATGAAACGGCTTGGCATCATCCCAGGCCTTGGTGATGCGAGGTTCGGCATCGGCGGGCTTGTATGCCGAGGGCATGGTGAAGTCGGCCGAGGAGGGAGTCTGTGGGGTGG
>JAEYUO010000076.1 GCA_023432465.1 Planctomycetota bacterium
GCTGCGCGCCGATGGCGCGCAGCACGCCAAACTCAAACTGCCGCGCCTGGATGCCTGCGACGATGAGGTTGGCGACGCCGAAGCAGGCGACGAGCATGGCGCAGATGGCGACCACCGAGGAGACAACCAGCGAGCCGGTGAGGAACTTGCTGATCTCGGCTTTGATCTGCCTGCCCGAGCCCGCGGCGATGACCTCAAACCCGCCGGCGCGGCGGAGGTCCTTCATCGCCTGTTCGTCGCTGATGGCGGGGTCGAGAGAGATCTGGATGAGCTGGATGCCGGTGTTGCCGAAGCGGGTCTTGAGGTCCTCACGCGAGCCGAAGACGGCGTTGACGGCCTGGTCGAGGTATTCATCGCCGATGTCGAAGAACTTGCTGGCTATATCGAGGCCGGGAGAGGCGACGACGCCGGCGATCTCAAAGTCGTACGGCTTGTCGTTGTAGGTGAGGGTGAGCGTGTCGCCGACGCCCAGGCCGCGGGCGACCTGGAACTCCTTGGCGATCAGGACCGAGCCGCCGGCGTTGAGCTTGGCGAGCGCAGTGACAGGGTCGCCTTCGACCCAGGTGAGCTTGGTCATTCGGAAGAAAGGATCGGGCTCGAACGCGACGAAGGAGGTCGTGGGGTTGGAGAGGGCGCGGACGCCGAAGGCATCGGTGCGGAAGTTCTGGATGGTGACGGCGCAGGTCTCGATGACGAAGGGGAGGTTGTCGATGCGTTCCTGCGTGCGCGGGGTCATGGCCAGGCCGCTGGCGAAGGCATCGGGGAAGGTGAGGGAGCCCAGCCAATCGCGCATGATGGCGCGGCCGTTGGTCCAGATGGCGACCATGATGGCCAGGCCGACCATCATCGCGCCGGCGGTGAAACCGAAGCGGTAGGGCGCAGCAAGGACATTGCGGACAAGGATGCCATCCCACCCACGGCCCGGAAGACGGAAGAGCGCGGAGACGAGGGGACCGAGAAGGATGGTGGTGAGAACGGTGATGGGGACGGCGAGCAGGAAGTAGCCGGTGAACAGCGCGGGGAGGCCGAAGGCCATGTCGAGCCAGAAGACGACCTGTGTATCGCTCGGGATGGTGAGGATGCAGATGTGCGTCGCGGCGAGGGCGAGACCGACGATGGCGCAGAGAATGAGGCCGCGGCGCGTGGGCGGACGGCTGCGGACGGCCATGGCCTCGAGCGGGCTTGTGCGCGAGGCGCGGAGCGCTGGCCAGAGCGCACCGAGCAGGCCAGCGCCGACGGAGCCGATGAAGGCCAGGAAGAGGCCGAACCAGTTGATGGCCAGGCCGCCGGGGAGCTGGTCGGGGAAGAGCTTGACCATCACCCATGCACCAAGGACGCCCAGGGGGATGCCGCAGAGTGCGCCGAGCGAGCCGACGATGAGGCCAACGGCGAGCTGGCTCTCGGCGAGCTGGGGCTTGGTGCCGCCGATGCAGCGGAGGACGGCGAGCTCACGCTGGCGCTCGTTCACGTTGGTGCTCAGGCCGGTCATGATGATGAACGCGGCAGAAAGGAAGCTGAGCATCGAGGCGATGGTCATGCCGATCTGGCTGGACTGGAGGTTCTTGTCGAGGCCGCTGGTGACCTTGCTGGCAGCGCGGAGGACGATGCCCTTGTCAAACTCGGCTGCACGCGCGAGGGCGATCGCCTCGGATTGCGTGGTGTCGCGGATGACAACATCGATCTCGCGGAGCTTGCCGGGGCGGTCCGCAGCGAGCCCCATGGCGGAGAGGGTGACGAATGCCTCGGGCCTGCTGAGCATGCCCAGGGGCGGGCGCTTCGCGATGCCGACAACCGTAAAGCTGATGGGGTCGCCGAAGCGCTGTACGTTGAGGACATCGCCGACGACGGCTTCGAGCTCTTCGGCGGCGGAGGCGTCGAGGACGATCTCGCCATCCGCGGCGACGGCGCGGCCGGAGATCATCTCCTGCGGGCGGATGGCGTACTCGCGGTCGGGCATGACGCCGTTGCCGATCGCGGTGGTTCCAAGGCTGTTGCGGGCGTTGACCAGGGAGAGCGCGCCCTGCATGCGTCCGACGGCGAGGGCGGTCTCGGGCCATTTTTCGATCTGCTCGAGGACGGCGATGTCGAAGACATCCTTGCCGACGCGCTGGACGCGGAGATCCGCCGCGCCCACGGTCTGCTCGACCTTGGTGCGGATGCCCGCGTGCAGGGAGGCCATGGCGCAGGCGACGGCGGCGATGAGGCCTGCCGAGAGCGCGACGCTTGCGACGAGCAGCGCGGTGCGGCTACGCCGAATGGACAAGCTGCTGATAGCTAGACGCCACGCCGGCCGCATCGAGCCCCTCCGTGTCGATCATTCCGTGCATCTGGCCGTCGCGGAGGACATAGACACGCCCGCAGTGGGCGGCCGCGGCGGGCTCATGGGTGACCATGAGGACTGTTGTGGCCTCGTTCCTGGCGATTGTGGCGAGCAGTTCCCACAGGCGATTGGAAGAAGCGGAGTCGAGGTTGCCGGTGGGCTCATCGGCCAGCAGGATGCGCGGCGAAAAGAGCAGCGAGCGGGCGATGGCGATGCGCTGCTGCTCGCCGCCGGAGAGGGCATCGGGGCGGTGGCTCGCCCGCTTGTAGACGCCAAGGGCATCGAGCAGGTGCTCAGCGCGGCCTCGAAGCTCCGCGGTCTTTCTGCCTGCGAGCATGCCGGGGAGTTCGACATTCTCGATCGCGGTGAGCGTGGGGATGAGGTTGAACTGCTGGAAGACGATGCCGATGTTGTCGCGGCGGAAACTGGTCAGCTCCCGCTCGGTGAGCGTGTGGAGGGCCTTGCCGCCGACGTGCACTTCGCCCTGGTCGGGCTTATCAAGAGCACCAAGAAGATGCAGCAGCGTGCTTTTGCCCGAGCCTGATGCGCCCATGATGGCGTAGAAGCCGGGCTCGGTGATCTGAAGATCGACGCCGCGGAGGGCGTGGACTTCCTCACCGGCGAGGTGGTAGGACTTGTGCACGCCGATGCATCGAACCGCGTTGCCTGGATCGGCAGCCCGCGAGCCGTTGGTGCCGGTGCGCTTCGTGGCATCAGGCAGGGGAAGGACTGTGGGCGAGTGGGTCACGAGTATTGCTTGGAATAGGCCGCGGCATCCATGAGCTTGGAGAGGCCGGCGGAGTCGGAGACCTTGATCTTGACGAGCCAACCCCTGCCGTAGGGGTCGGAGTTGAGGATGGAGGGGTCGTCAATGACGGCCTTGTTGACCTCGATGATCTCGCCGCCCGCGGCGGAGTACACATCGCTGGTGGTCTTGACGGACTCCACCTCGCCGACCGCACCGCCGGAGGCAACCTTGGTGCCCGCGGGCTTGAGTTCGGCGTACGTCACGTCGGTGAGTTGATCGACCGCGAACTGGGTGAGCCCGAGGGTCAGAGTGTCTCCCTCGATCTTGTGCCATTCGTGGCTGTCGGAGTAAACGCGATCTGCGGGGGCTGCGGCCATTTGTGTGGGTCCTGGTGCGAACGTGCGTTCGGAAACGGGACAAGATTGGATGCTAGGCGGCGGTCGCCACGATGCGGGTATTCAGGCCTTCACGCGCTATGCTCCGGGCATGCTTGCCCCGATGCTGGTGGTGTCTGTCGGAAACACACGAACGAGGTTTGCCCGGGTCGAGGACGGCAAGCTGGAGCCGTCGCGCGTCGTGGACAACGCCGACGCGGCCGCCGGTGCGACGATCATCGACGCGGCATCCGGCCCGGGTGGCGCCCTGCCCGTGCTGATGGCGAGCGTGAATGACCCTGAAGCCGACCGGCTTGAGCGCGTTCTTGAAGCGGCCGGGAGCCGCGTCTCGCGGTTTGTTCGGGATGTCCCCATCCCCATTCAGAACACACTCGACGACGATTCGACGGTGGGGCAGGACCGCCTGCTCGATGCGCTGGGCGCGTTCGCCCGCTCGCAGCAGGCGTGCATCGTGGTCGATGCGGGGACGGCGGTTACGGTCGACTTCGTGGATGGCCAGGGAGTCTTCCACGGAGGCGCGATCGCCCCGGGCGCGACGATGATGCTGCGGGCCATGCACGAGCAGACCGCCGCGCTGCCCAAGGTGCAGCTCAGCCCCGAGACGCTCCCGGGGAGTGATGCCCCCTTCGGCAAGACCACAGCGCAGGCGATGGCCCTTGGCGCCGCGAGCGCGGTGCGAGGACTTGTGCACACGCTCATTGATCGCTACGCGGAGTTTTACGGCGCGTACCCGCGGGTCGTGGCCACCGGCGGCGATGCCGCGCTGCTCTTCGAAAACGACGAACTCGTCGAGCACATCGTGCCGGACCTGACGCTGGTCGGGATGGTCGCCGCGGCGGAGGCGATCGACAAAGCCGATGAGCACGATGAGGATGACGATGCGTGATGAATGCCGGCGAAGCGAACCTTGAGTGGTCGCTGTGCACATCGTGGCCGGCCCGCGGCGCGATCGCGGTGATCCAGGTTCAATCGCGGGATGACCTGCACGGCGTGGGGATCGACGACCTGCTTGCGGATCTGCATGCGGGCCCGGTGGCGATCGGCAGGGTCGCGGTGCGGTCCTTCGCGGGGATCGACACGTGCGTGCTCGCACGAGTCGATTCACGCACGCTGCTGGTCTTTCCGCACGCGGGCCGACGGATCCTGGAACGCATCACCGAGGCGTTTAAAGCTCGCGGTGTTGTGCGTGCTGAAGAGCTGACCCCGCTGCGGCAGTATCCGGAAGCCCGCGATGAGATCGAGGCCCGGATGCTCGCCTGCCTTGCCCGCGCGGCAAGCCCGCTGGCGATCGACCTGTTGCTCGACCAGCCCCGGCGCTGGCGGGATGTGCAGCACATCGGCAAGGTCGATCCGCTGACGGCCCGCTCGCTCGCCCGGCTGGTTCACCCTCCGCTGATCGCCGCCATCGGCCCGCCCAATGTGGGCAAGTCCAGCCTGCTCAATGTCCTCGCGGGACGGTCTCTCGCCGTCGTCGCGGACGCACCCGGCACAACCCGCGACCACGTGGGGGCCACGCTCGATCTGGGGGGGCTCGCGGTTCGCTGGGTGGACTGCCCGGGGTTCAACCCCGGGGAGCAGGACCCCCTGCAACTGGAGTCGCAGGAGCTTGCCATGCGCACCGCCGCCGCGGCGGACCTTCTGGTCATTTGCGGCGATGCCGCATCAGGCTTCCCACGAGCAGAACTGATTCCAGCAGGACCCGACCGGGTGTGGGCGGCGTTACGCTCGGACCTTGGACCGCCGCCGAACTGGCCCCCGGAAGGCCGGGGGGCGATGGTCTCCGTCCGGCGCCAAACCGGCCTGAGCGGGCTGGTGACAGAGATCCGCGAGGCGTTGGTCCCGGGAGCTTGCCTGAAAGATGTGCGGGCATGGAGGTTCTGGGACCTTCAGGAACAGGATTCCCGGTCGATGTAATGGTCGCAGTGCGTAGACTTTGGGCTCGGCGGCGGGTTTTCCGCGGGCCGCGATCTGGGATTTGGAGCTTGCCATGGACGAACGGATTCAGGGTGGCCTGAAAGAGGGTGCCGGGCTTGAGGAAAGCCGGCTCAATGCGGACTTCATTGAGTTCTTGCGGAAGTGGTCCACGCCCGTGTTGGTCGTCATCGCGGCGATCGCGGGCAGCTACTTCCTCTATGGCAAGTACCAGTTGTCGCGTGATGCGGCGATGGCCCGCGCATTCTCAGAGCTCGATGCGGCGGTCGTGTCGCGCAATCCGGCCTCGCTGATCCGAGTCGCGGAGGACCAGAGCGGCAAGGCCGCGGTTCCGCTGCTCGCCCGGCTTGCCGCCGCGGATCTCTACCTCGAGAGTTCACGCTCCGGCATCCCTGCCGGCATTCAGTTTGATCAGTTCGGCGGACTGCCCGAGGGCACCGAGCTGCTGACCGCCGATCAGCGGAAGGAGCAGCTCACCAAGGCCGCGGCCCAGTACGAGGCTGTCCTGAGCGCGGCGGGGACGAGCGACGGGATGGTGATCCACGCGATGAGCGCGCTCTTCGGACTTGCGAGCGTCGCCGAGTCTCAGGGCGATATGACCAAGGCCCGCGAGCGGTATGCGAAGCTCATCGAAGTCTCCAACAAGGTCGGGTTCACGCGAGAGGCCGAGGCGGCGCAGAAGCGGATCGACACGCTCCCGTCCCTCGAGACGATGCCGCGGATCTACTCGACAAGCGATCTCTTTGTCGTCAAGTCGGCGGTTCAGCCCATGGAAGTCCGAACGCCCGACGGCTCAGTCGTGACCGTCGAGGCGGCTGGCACCACGCTGGGTGCTACGCCCAAGCCGCCGGAGACTCCGGCGCAGCCCCCGGAGCAGCCCAAGCCCGACAACAGCGAGCCCGAACCCACACCGGAGCCCGAACCCACACCGGAGCCCGAGCCGGCCCCTGAGCCCGCGCCGGGTCGCTGATTCTCGCTCCAACAATCCGACGTGACGAACCGATCCTCCAAAGGCCCTTCGCGGAGCGGAGGCGATACGCCCGAGTCCAGCCCGCTGCTCCGGCCGGGCGGGAAGGTGGACGAGCGCGCCCTGCGAAAGGCGTGGGAGTCGCACCGATCGCTCAGCGCGGCCGCCGCGGAAACCGCAGAGGAAGGCGAGGCCGACCCCGACCAGCTCGCCAGCCAGCAGCCGGCGGATGACGATGCCCCCAACCGCGTCGTGTTTGTGCTGCAGAAGAACCTGGAAACGCGGCTGGACAAGTACCTCGCCTCGCGTATCGGGTTCATGAGCAGGGCGCAGCTCCAGCGGCTCATCGATGAAGGCGGCGTCACGGTCAATGCCCGCAAGCCAAAGTCCTCCACCACGCTGCGCACCGGGGATCGGGTTGAGGTCTTTGTTCCGCCGCCTCCGCCCACCGAGGTGCAGCCCGAGGACATCCCCCTCGAAGTCATGCACGAGGACGACGCGATCATCGTGATCAACAAGCGCCCGGGGATCATCGTTCACCCGGCGCGGGCGCACAACTCGGGCACAATGATCAACGCCCTGGCGTGGCACTTCCAGCACCGGACATCGGGCACGCTCTCGGCGGTCGGCAAGGAGTTTGCGCGGCCCGGGGTGATCCACCGTCTTGACCGCGATACCTCCGGCTCCATCGTGTTCGGAAAGGATGACACATCTCACTGGCGGCTGGCCAGGCAGTTCGAGCAGCGGACCGTGGACAAGCGCTACCTCGCGCTCGTGCACGGACAGGTGCTGCTGCCCATCGATGTCATCGATCTCCCGCTGGGGCCTCATCCCTCTCGCGAGAAGGGGTATCGCGAGAAGTACGTCGTTCGGCACGATCACCTTGGCAAGCCGTCCGTGACCATCTGCCGCGTGCGGGCGAGGTTCCCGCTGCCGTTCGATCCGTCACGCCAGGGGCCCGGACGAGGGGGCGGCTTCTCGCTGGTGGAACTGGAACTGAAGACCGGGCGGACGCACCAGATCCGCGTGCACCTCTCCCACGGCGGACATCCGATCGTCGGGGATGACATGTACGGCGGTCGCCCGCTGAGCAGTGAGGACCTCGGCCTGGCGGACGTCGGGCCACTGGTGGCGCGTCAGGCGCTCCACGCCGAAACGCTCGGGTTCCGCCACCCGGTGACGGAGGCGAGGATGGAGTTTCACGCCCCGCTCCCGCCGGATTTGACGGCCGCGGTCGGTGCACTTGTGCAGGCCTGCAAGGCGCAGGGCGCGAGTGTGGAAATCCTCGACCCCCCACCGCCGGGTGCGACGGTGAATGTTGGTACCATGCTGCCTTCTCAGACACTCGACACGGAGCGATGATGTGATGAACGGAATGAAGAACGCGGCAATGGTGGCACTGGTCTGCGGCTCGGCCCTCGGTGCGTCGATGCTCGGCGGGTGCGCGGGCAAGCCCATCGGCCCGGGCGATGTGTCCGGCCGCTACATCCTGGCCGTGTGCGATGCGGACATGGCGGCGACCGCCTTCGCCACGGGCGATCTGGGCGAGCGGCCGATGTCGGCCCGGGACACGTTGACCGTCGTGGCACTGCCGCTGATGGAGCCGCAGACGGACTTCGCCCAGATCGAGGTTTCCAACTCCGCCCTCGGCCCGCCGACGATGCTGGATGTCTCCCGCAACGGCCGGCTGGCGTTCGTTGTCGAGTCCCGCAAACCCGCTGACCAGGGAACGCGAAGCCTGAGCGAACTGCCCGTGGGCGAGAACCTCGCCGTGGTCGATCTCAGCGCGCCGATGTCGCCCCGGCTCGTGGGCACGGTGTACGTCGGTGAGGAGCCGACGGCGGTGGCGGTGCACCCGCGCGAGAACATGGTCGCGGTCGTGAACCGCACGCCGCGCCAGCAGGTGGTGATGCTGCCGTTCAACCCGGACGGGCAGATCACCGGCGAACCAATGGCGTGGCCGCTGTTCGGGCTGGATGATGATGCCGCGCGGGCGACCTGCATCGCATGGCGGCCGCAGGGCGATGCCATCGCCGTGACGCTGCCGGAGCGCAACGAGGTGATGTTCTACCGCTTCAAGCTCGATTCTGACGGATCGGCAACGCTTCTGCCGTGGGGAACGCCGGTGACCGTCGGCAAGTTCCCGTATTCGGGTGCGTTTACGCCCGACGGAAAGTTCTTCATCTCGACGGATCTGCAGTGGGGACAGGATGTCGATGGGTTCAATGTCGGCGCGCCGGCGGGGCAGCTCACATCGATCCGACTCGAAGAGGGCGGTGCGCACCGCGTCGTCTCGACTGCGAGCGTCGGCATCAGCCCCGAGGGGTTGGCGATCAGCAACGATGGGCGGATGGTCGCGACCTCGAACCTGCTGCGGTCGTTCCTGCCCGATGGCGACCCTCGGGCGACGCGGGAGGGGTCGTTGTCGCTGCTCACGCTCAGCCCGGCGACCGGCGAGCTGACGCTCGCGGGCGAGTTCCCGATCAACGCCATGCCCGCCGGGATCTCCTTTGATGCGAAGGACCAGTTCCTCGCGGTCACCCAGTTCCGCAGCTTTGACCCCGCGGCGACGACGGGCGAGCTGAGCTTCTGGCGCGTGAACCGCGACGGCCCGGCCCCCTCGCTGGAGCAGATGGACTTCTTCGTCGGGCTCGGCCAGGGCCCGCACGGGGTGCTGATTATCCGATAATGCGTCGAGCGGAAGCACATCATGCGCGGCCTGACGATCACCGCAGCGTTGTGGACATGCTGTCTGATCGAGTGCCTCGCAGCTGTCGGCCTCGTCGTCGCCGTGGCGCAACGCACACCAAGCAATCACATCGGCGTTGATCCGAGATGGCTGGGTCTCGTCGTACTGCCGGCAATCATCATCATCAGCGTCGGCATCTGGCGGCATGTGCGGGCCGCACCAGTTCTGGCGTGCACACTGGTGACGTTGCTCTTCGCGGTCGCTCTGGTTCTGGTCGATCAACTCAACCTGCTGGTCCAGTACGACGAGTGGCTGCGTCGTGGGATGCCGCCCAGTCCGCTTCAGTAAATCACTTCTTCTTCGGCTTGTCGTCGAGGTCGATGTCGAAGTCCGAGTCGCTGAGGTCATCGAGCAGCGAATCGATCTGTGCAAGTTCATCGTCCTTGCGGACCGGCTTGCCGGGCGTGGGCGCGGCGGGCTTTGCGGCACCAGGTTTGGGTGCGGCGCTTCCGCCACCTCCACCGCCTCCCCCGCCCTGCTGGCTGCCCCATGTCGGCACACCCGCGATCGCATCCGCCCCGCCATCCCCGGGCACCGCTACCGCGCCGGAGGCGAACGACTCGGCTGGGTCCACATCCTTGGGGTGGCCATCGATGCGGACGACGAAGACCACCGGCCCGACGGCGAGCAAGTCTCCGGGCACGAGCTCGCGCTTCGACACGCGGTCCTTGTTGACGAACGTCCCGTTGGAAGACTTCAGGTCGCGCACCATCAGCTCATCATCATCGATGAACAGCTCACAGTGATTCCTCGACACGCTCGCGAGGGGCACGCGCAGCTTGCATTCCTCGCCGCGGCCGATCGTCACGGGGAATGCGCGGAGCGGGACCTCTTTCGAGCCGCCATCCTTCTGCACCATCAAGAGGGTCACGTTCACGCCTGGACCTACCCTTCCGCGGCCGAAATCGCCGCACCCCCCCCACTGCCACCCATGGAATCTTCGCAACATATCCGCCTGCCGGTGTTTGGGCAACCGACGGGGGGCCAAGTCGCCACATTGTCCCCGGATTGCCGCCATCCGCTGGACGAATCGGCGGTGCGAGAGCCTGTTCGGTCACTGTACATCCACGTCCCGTTTTGCTCGCACAAGTGC
The DNA here is from genome assembly GCA_023432465.1 of Planctomycetota bacterium. Classification (GTDB taxonomy): domain Bacteria; phylum Planctomycetota; class Phycisphaerae; order Phycisphaerales; family UBA1924; genus JAHBXL01. The sequence continues at coordinate 10,205 of JAEYUO010000076.1, forward strand.
CACTACTGCGACTTCTACTCGTTCGTGGACACCCGCGACCAGCAGGACGCGTTTGTGGAGCGCTTGATCGAGGAGTTGACGCTGCTTGCTCCGCACGCGGCGGGTGCGCCGCTGCGGACCGTCTTCATCGGCGGGGGAACGCCCTCGCTTCTGGGTCTGGGGTTGTGGGAACGGCTGCTGGAGCGGCTGGGGGCGCTGTTTGATCTTTCGTGGATGGGCCGGGCACGAGGAGAGGCGGGCCTCCCACGCGGGGAGTTCACCGTCGAGTGCAACCCGGAATCCGCCTCGCCGGAGCTGATGCGTCTGCTGGTACGCGGCGGCGTGAACCGCGTCAGCATCGGGGCACAGTCCTTCAACCCGCGGCATCTTCGTACGCTCGAACGCACACACGACCCCGCCAACGTGCCAAAGGCGCTGGATGCGGCGCGGGCGGCGGGGATTGCGCGGGTGTCGGTGGACCTGATCTTCGGCATCCCCGGTCAGACGTTGGCGGAGTGGGAGCACGATCTGCGGTGCGCGATGGAGCTGGGAACGACGCACGTGTCGTGCTATGCGCTGACATACGAGGCGAACACGCCGATGACGGCGCGCCTGAAGCGCGGCGAGTTCGCTGCGATGGATGAAGATGTCGAAACGGCGATGTTCGAGCGGACGGTGGAGATGCTGCGAGCGGCGGGGCATGAGCGGTACGAGGTGAGCAACTTCGCCGTTCCCGGGCATGAGAGCCTGCACAACCTTGCGTACTGGCGTCAGGAGCAGTGGCTCGCGGCGGGGCCGAGCGCATCGGGGCATGCGTGGGCGGGGATGGGGCTGCGGTCCGGTCTGGGCAGTTGGCGATGGAAGAATGTCGGCAGGCTCGGGGACTATCTGGCGCACAGGGGTCGATCACCGGTTGTAGATGTTGAAGCGCCTAACGCCGCCCGGCTCATCCGCGAGCGCATCATGACGGGACTGCGGATCGCGGAGGGGCTCGAGAGTGCGAAGGTCCTGGCCGATGTGGAGTCGCTCGCGCGTGGTGCAGGCGGTGTGCTCGAAGCGCGAGTCGCAAGACTCGCGAGCGAGGGGCTCATCAGCATTGGGTGTGAGCGGTGGGTACTGACGGACTCGGGGTTCCTTCTCGCGGACTTTGTGGCCGCGGAACTGATGGGGCAGGTCCCTGCGAGCGAAAGCCCGACGCGCTGACTCGCCGGTTCGCCTGCTTCCACCGCACCGCCAGCGTGGTCATTCCGACTCGAGAGCATCCTCGGCAGCCGGCTCGCTCTTCGCGCTCGCCGACAGCTTGAAGCTCTTCAGGACGCGCTTCAGGTCCTTCGGCCAGGCGGTGTGAACATCGACTGTCTCGCCTGTTGCGGGGTGCGTGAACACAAGGCGGTGCGCGTGGAGCGCGAGCCGCGGCGATGCGCCCTGCACGCGGCGCGGTCCATACAGCACATCGCCGAGGATCGGGCATCCGATCGCTTCGAGGTGCAGGCGGACCTGGTGCAGCCGCCCGGTGACCGGACGCACCTCGATGAGACAGCCGTGGTCGGAGGTATCCAGCACGCGATAGGCGGTGAGGGCGGGCTTGCCCGCGCCCGCACGGGTGATCCGCGCGAGCTTCATCACCCCTGTTCCGGATCGTGCGTGCTTGGGCGCGGCGGCGTTTGGCGACTCGATGATCGGCATGCGGATGACGCCGATCGGCTTCTTGGGCGCATCCGAGCAGATGGCCCAGTAGAACTTCCTTACCCGCCGCTCGGCGAAGTCCCCGCGGAGCTTGTCGTACGCCGCGGGCTTGAGCGCGACGAGCAGCAGCCCGGAGGTTTCTCGGTCGAGCCGGTGGAGGAGGCCGAAGTCGCGCGACTTGCCGAGGTTCTGAAGCTGATTGGGCCATCGGGCAAACAGCCCGTTGAGCAGCGTGTCCGCCGCGTGGCCCTTGCCGGGCTGCGTGGCGAGCCTGGTGGGCTTCTCGACGACGGCGACATCGTCGTCTTCGTAGTGGATGGCGAACGTGATCTTGGGGTTGGCTTCGACAGAGAGGCTCATGGTGTGCGGCCCGGAGCAAGGGGAGAGGGGCAGGCCGCGTGGTCGAGGTACCAGCGGAGCTCGCCGGCCAATGGACTCACGCCGAGGATCGGAAGGTCGGCGGGATCTTCCGGCGCGCCGCCGACCGTCGCGCGGATGACGCGATCGACCATCGGCCGCTTGCCCTCGCCCGTGACGAGCACGGCGATGAAGCGGCTGGCGTTGATCATGGGCAGCGACAGCGTCAGGCGCTCCGGAGGCGTGACCGTGGGGCCGGAGTTGAATCGCACCAGCTCAGGGCGGATGTGTGCCGGAACCGCGGCCGAAGCAGGGTCGGGCTGAAGGTCCGCCAGCAGCGCGGGCGATCGCGGGAAGAGCGAGGCCGTGTGCCCGTCGTTGCCCATCCCCAGCAACACAAAGTCCAGCCGGTCGTGGCCCTTCTCGCGCCAACCCAGGTGCTCGCGCAGCTCGCGCTGATAGGCAAGGTCCGCATCGTCGGCCAGCGCGTGCATCGGGTGGAGCTGCTCGGCGGGAATGCCCGAGTGCTCGCCGATGGTCTCCTCGATGTTCCGGAAGTTGCACCGGTCATCATCGAACGGCACGCGCCGCTCATCCACGATCCAGATGTGGGTCTGCATCCATGGGAAGTTGCGGAAGATCGGATCGATCATCAGCCGGCGGTAGAGCGGCAGCGGCGTCGAACCGCCCGAGAGCGCCAGGTGGAACGACCCGAACACGCGGATGCAGTTGAGCGCGTGGAGCATCATGTCCGATGCCAGCGTGCCCATCACCCCCTCCACATCGTCGCGCAGCACCACAGCGCCGGGCAGTCGCGGCGGAACGGGCTCGGGCGTGAGGTCGTAGGTCTCTTCCATGCCGCGTATTGTGGGGCGCGCTCCACGCGGGTTCCAGCCGGAAACAAAAGAACCCATGGACCGGGTCCATGGGTTCGTGAGGCAGCGGGAGTCGTTCGCGGGGGCGGCTTAGCCGCAACCGGCGAACCAAGCTGACAGGAAGGCGAAGATATCCGGCACGCTCGGGGATGGATCCACGCCGTCGAAGTTCGCCGAAGCATCGCCCGCGAACCACGCCGCGAGGAAGGCAAAGATGTCCGGCACCGCGACGGTGTCATCCTGATTGAAGTCCGCACGGCAGCACGGCTGGGTGTTGTTTCCCGGCTCGTTGCACGCGGTGCCGATACCCGCGAACCTCGAGTTGGCCCCCACACACTCCGCCTCGGTGACGACGACGCACGTCCCGCCGATGCAGCACGCGCCGGTCTGGGCCGCGCCGCAGGGGTTCGGCTCACAGCTGGTCAGCGGGCCCTGCCAGGTCGCGCCGGGAATGCCGTTACAGCTCGCCTGGGTGAGCGGGAAGCAGAAGTTGGTGGATGAGCAGCAGGCGCCAACCGGCTGCGGGCAGTTGTTGGGTGAGCACGTTGTCCCGACTCCCTGGAACGCACCGCCCATGCCGGTGCACGCCGGGCTGGAGAGCCCCGCGACGCAGCTTCCATCGGGCATGCAGCACGCGCCCAAGGGGCAGGTATCGCCGGGGCCGCACAGCACGCCCAGACCGATGAACGTGCCGCCGAAACCGGTGCACACCGCGGGATCAAGCACCTGGCAGGTTCCGCCGCCGAAGCAGCACGCACCGGTGGTCGAGGGGCAGGGGTTGGGGCTGCATGATCCGCCCAAGGTCCAGCTGCCGCCCGATGCGGTGCAGTCCGCCTCGGTCTGAATAGAGCACGATCCGCTGACGCAGCATGGTCCCGTCGGGTCGGTTGTGCAGTTCACACTCGACCACGTCGCCCGCATCACCCAGTCGCCCGTCGGCCGACACAGGGAGATCAGCCCCGCAAAGGTCGTCCACCCGCCGTTGGGCGGGCAACCGAAACTGCCGCAGTTCACCGCGAAAAGCCAGTTGCGCGCCGACTGCGCCAGCCCATCCACATCCGTGCAGGGGAATGCGTTCGAGCCTGACGGGGGGGCCGTGAAGCACGGGTTCGCGGTCTGATTGTTGTGCTGATCGATTCTCAACCCGATGGAGAATGTGTTCGTCCCGCCGGTGTTGTAGACAAAGATCTGCTCGGGATCTCCCGGATCGATGGAGACCTGAATGTTCAAACCCGCCGTCCCCGGTCCGATCCGAGCGTGCGGCAGATCAATATCGTTCGACGAGTACTCAAAGACCAGCGTGCCCGTGCTGGGTGGCCCATCCCACACCAGCACCGTGTACTCGGTCGTCGTCTGCACGGTCGCGGACGAGGTCGCCATGATGAACTCAAGCAGATCGACCTTGATGGGAAACGCATCCGCAGGAAGCACGTAACTCACCGCCGCGATCTCGTTCTCCGCGAATCCTCCCTGAGCGTTGAAAGTGCCACCCGCAAAGTTCGCCCCGGTGTGGCTGGCAACCATTGGCGGACACCCCGGCCCGCGAAGCGTGGGAAGCTCCCCGCCGGAGGGACGGATGGTCACGGCCATGTTCTCGATGCGCTCCAAACCAACAGGCACGGCCAACGCCGTTCGCCCCGCCTCCTGTCCCACAGCCTCCGCCGCGGCCTTCTGCGCGTGCACAGGCGCAGCGCACACCAATGTCACCATCGCGATACACGACACACGCCGGAGGAACGATCCGGCGAACAGTTCACGACTCTGCATCTCGATGACTCCCTGCTCTGAACAGCGCTTGCGCAGACTGCGTCCGCGGCCGGTACGACAAATCGGCAACATCCTGAGTGTGCCAGCAGAACGCCATCGCACAAGCCCATTTCGACGAACGGACGTAAAGCCATGCGCCGCGAACCGGCCGGAGGTTCCGTTCCGCCCGGCGAGCCCGCGCCTCAACCCCGGGGATTCTCGGTCGTTGGCCCTACCGAACCTCATCCGGCCGCGGATTGTGCCATTCCCGGCCCTCGCGGCCGAGCAGCAGGTCCGCCCCCGGCGGGCCCCACGACCCCGGGGCATAGGTCTCGATCGCGCTGCGGAGCTGCTCATTCTTAATGAACGGCTCACAGATCCGCCACGACCCCTCAACCTCGTCCCGATGCTTGTACAGCGACCGATCCCCCTCGATGGCATCGAGAATCAGCGGGCCGTACGCCTCGATCTGCTCTCCGCCGAAGACCTTGCCGTAATCCAGATCCAGCTTCGCCGAGGCGATCTTGAGCCCGCCCCCCGGCACCTTGGCATCCACTCGTAAGGAGATCCCCTCGGTCGGAGCGATGTTGATGACGATGCGGTTCTGCGAGCCGCGCTCCGCCGCTGAGGGCACGCCGAGCTTGCGGAACATGTTGGTCGGGGCGGGCTTGAAGGTAATGACCACCTCCGTGAGCTTCCCGGCCATCTTCTTGCCCGAGCGGAGATAGAACGGCACGCCGTTCCATCGCCAGTTGTCGAACTCGACGCGGATCGCGGCAAAGGTCTCGTTCCTGAGCCGGGGATCCACACCCTTTTCATCGACATACGCAAGGTCATCGGGCCCGGGACCCGCGCCGTAGCGACCGAAGGCGGCGAGGCCGGGGACCTGGTCCTTCTGGGCGATGACGGCGGTGCTGAATATGGCGATCTTCTCGCGCATGATGCCGCCCGCATCGAAGACACTCGGCGGTTCCATCGCGACCAGAGCAAGCACCTGCAGCAGGTGAGACTGCACCATGTCCCGCAGCGCGCCGCCTGCGCCGGAGTCGTAGTAGTTGGCCGCGCGGGAACCGACGCCGACCGTCTCCGCTGCGGTCACCTGCACGTGGTCGACGTAGTTGCGGTTCCAGATGGGCTCGAAGATGGTGTTGGCGAAGCGCATGACCGCGATGTTCTGGACGAGTTCCTTGCCCAGGTAGTGGTCGATGCGGTAGATGGCCTCCTCTTCAAACACGCGGCCGAGGGCGCGGTTGAGCGAAGCCGCGGAAGCAAGGTCGGTGCCGAAGGGCTTCTCGATGATGATGCGCTGCCACGCCGAATCGCTCAGGTTCAGCGAGCACCACCGCTTGCCCTCTGTCACCATGCCCGCCGCGCCGATCGCCTCGACAATCGGCTCGTACAGATCCGGCGAGACCGACAGATAGAACAGCAGGTTCGGAAGGCCGCATGGCTTGCTGATGCCCGCGCCCTGTGCCAGATCGCTGATGCGCCGCATCAACGCGGCGTAGGACTCGGAATCGGCCGCATCGCCGGGTTGATAGTGCACACGCTGGGCAAACTGCCGCCAGCGGCCGGTCTCGTAGTGGGCGGAGAACTTCTCGACGCTGGGCGCGAGCTTCTCGCGGAACTGATCATCGGTGAGCGGCGTGCGAGAGACGCCGAGAATCAACGTCCCCTTGGGGAGCACGCCCTGACGTTCAAGGTCGTAGAGCGAGGGGATGAGCTTGCGGTGCGTCAGGTCGCCGGAGGCGCCGAAAATGACGATGACGCAGGGTTCGGCGGCGTTGCTTGAGGTGGTGGCGGTCATCGCGGGGCTGGGCATGCGAGGATGGTATCGAATCTGCGAAGCCAGGGGTGGGATCGGATTGTGCCGACTCGGCCACCGCTACGATCGCGCGTATGGATCGTGCTGCACTGCGGATCATCGATGCGAACGCGAACCGGGCAAGCGAGGGGGCTCGCGTGCTGGAAGATGCAGCGCGGCTGGGCATGGGGGATGCGGCGATGGCGGCACGGTGCAAGGCCCTGCGGCACGGGCTGCGGGCTGCGCTTTCAGGCATCGACGGGACAGAGCTCTTGGCATCGCGCGATACGCCGCGAGATGTGGGGACGCGGATGACCGGGGCTATGGAGGGGGAGCGCGCGGGGATGGCGAAGGTGTGCATCGCGGCGGGGAAACGTATGGCCGAGGCGCTGCGCGTTCTGGAGGAGACCGTGAAGCTGGTTGGGAACGGCGGAGGGGTGGCCGCCGGAGCGATCAAGGCCCTGCGGTATGAGGGGTATGAACTGGAGAAGCGCATCGTGCTGGCGGTGAGCAGGCCGCGGCGGCAGTGGCGGCTGTGCGTGCTGATCACCGAGGCGCTGTGCACCAAGCTGGGGTGGGAGGAAGTTGCGCAGCGGGCGATCCGCGGCGGGGCGGACTGCGTGCAACTTCGGGAGAAGGAGTTGGCGGGGAGGGAAGTTCTGGCGAGGGCGCGGCGGCTGGTGGAGATCGCCGCGGAAACGCAGGTTGGTGGCAACCCTGCGCGGCTGCGCGCAGATGTCATCATCAATGATCGGCCGGACATCGCGGTGATGTCGGGCGCAGCGGGCGTGCACCTCGGGCAGGAGGATGTCGGAGTGGAGGATGCGCGGCAGGTGTTGGGCGCGCGGATGCTGGTGGGGGTTTCGACCTCGCGCCTGGAGGAGGCGCAGCGTGCGTTTGCAGAGGGCGCGGACTACATCGGCCTTGGACCGATGTTTGCAAGCACGACCAAGGCCAAGCCGCGGCTTGCGGGGCCGGAGTATCTGCACGAGTTTCTGGAGTGGGACCGGGCAAGAACATGCGACATCGGCGGCGAGCCGTTGCCGCACCTGGCGATCAGCGGGATCGACCCGGCGCGGGCGGGACATTTGGCATCGGCGGGGTGTGCGGGGGTAGCCGTTTCATCGGAAGTCTGCTCCTCGGCTGAGCCGGAACGGGTGTGCGCGGCGATCGTGCAGGCGATGCGCGAGCATCAGGCCTGAACGACGATCTCTGTCACAGGAAGATCGGTCAGGTCTTTCCACATCGCGGGGCGATCCGCATCGATGCCGTCAAGACCACCCCCAAGGTCACCAATCGCGACGGAGCCATCGCCAATCCACCTGATCGAACCTGCGGTCGGCACCAGCGCGATCGGCACGATCTCATCGGACTTCTCGGCCGGCACCGGAGTCTCGCCCTGCTCGGAGTCAGCGGCATCGATGTGATCCTGAGTCGGCGCGCCGCTCCCGTCGGTCACAGGCGGAACCACCGGTGCAGGCTCGTCGGAAGCCTCCTCGACCGTCTCGTACTCGGCCTCATCGTCGATCTCCGGCCCGCGATCCTGGCCGAAGTCGTAGAGGTCGGCATCCGAACCGGGCGCAACATCGGCAATATCGGCGTGCGGCGCTTCGGCCTGGGATCGCGTAGTGAACGCGTACAGGTCACCGCCGTCGTCTGTGTTCGCTTCCAACTCCGCTGCGCACTCCCCGTTGCCATAAGTCGGATCGTCGGCACGAACCAAGAACGATTCGCCGCCATCGAGGCGTGTGATCTCAATGAGCTCATCGCACGCCGGGGTGCCGCACGAGCCATCGAACACCCGCCGCGGCTCGAGCCGCTCCAGACCGGTGAACGCGGAACGAGCAGACACGGAACGAACATGAGCGAACCGCTTGAGCATGGGTGGGGTCTCTGATCTTGTGATGTGTGATGCGATTGGAGGCTGGAGAAAGGTGCCACGGGGGCGCACCGCCACCACCAATACAACCCGATCCGGAGCATTGGGAGGTGGGGCTATGCGGGCCGGAGCGGCGGGGAGGGCCTTATCGGGACTTCCGCTCGCCGGAGATGGCGGCGTGCCGATAGACTCGGGGTTATGGGAGTCACTTTTCTCGAGCACACGCTGAGCAACGGTCTTCGGGTCATCGCGGAGATTGACCCTTCTGCGCACTCCGCCGCGACGGGGTACTTCGTCCGCACCGGGGCACGGGATGAAGCGTCCGGCGTGATGGGCGTAAGTCACTTCCTTGAGCACATGATGTTCAAGGGAACCAACCGCCGCACGACCGAGCAGATCAACGCGGACTTTGACCGGATCGGGGCCCGAAACAACGCCTACACCAGCCACGAGATGACGTGCTTCCACGCGACGGTCCTCCCAGACCGGCTGCTGGGGGACGGCGGCGCGCTGGAGATCCTCGGCGACATGATGCGCCCCGCGCTCCGCGAAGAGGACTTCGCCACCGAGAAGAACGTGATCCTCGAAGAGATCGCGATGTATCAGGACAATCCGTTCTGGGTGCTGTATGAACGGGCGGCCGAAGTGCACTACGGGGCGCGGCCGGATGCTGGCGATGCCGCCGCGACGATCGAGGCGGGGATGCACCCCCTGGGTCACCGCGTGCTGGGGACGAGCCGGTCGATCACGGACCTGAGCGTCGAGCAGATGCGGGCCTACTTCGCGAACCGCTACTCCGCCGACAACACCGTGGTCGCCCTCGCGGGCAACGTGGACTTTGATGCCGCGGTCCGGCAGATCGAGCGGCAATCCGGAAGCTGGGAACGCACCGGCGCAGCGCGAGTCTCCACGCAGCCGCCCTACGCCGAGCGGACATTCGAGCTCCGCAGCGAGAAGGTGAACCGGGCGTACGCGCTGATGCTCACGCCCGCGCCCAGCGCGACCGATCCCATGCGCTACCCCGCGACACTGATGTCCCAGGCCCTGGGCGGCCCCGACAACAGCCGCCTGCACTGGGCGCTGGTCGAGACGGGCATCGCCGAGAACGCCGAATCCGGATTCGACGGCAAGGACAGCACCGGCGAGTTCCTCGTCTTTGTCTCGTGCGATCCGGATCGCCTCGAAGAGGCCTGGAAGATCGCCGAACGCGAGCTCGATGCCGCCACCTCAACCATCACCGACAGTGACCTCGAACGCATCCGCGCCAAGGCGGCAACAGGCGTCACACTCGCGGGCGAACGGCCCAGCGGACGCATGCAGCGGTTGGGGCGGCAGTGGATGTACCGCGCCGAGTACACAACCCTCGAAACCGAACTCGAGCGAATCAACGCCGTCACGCTCGCGGATGTGCGGCGCGTGCTCGAGCAGTATCCGCTGCGGCCACGGACCGTTGGGACACTCCTCCCGATGGCTTGACCAACCGCCCCTCAGGCCGCGGGCGCCGCAACGGTCGGGGCATAGACCCGGATCGCGTTGCAGCCGGCCTTCTTCGCCGCCTTGACGGCCTGCTCGACGATCATGAGCAGCGAGCTGACATCCTCGAACCGTTCGATCGTGCCGGTATCAACGACCGCCAGCCCGACGCTCACGGTGACCTCCACGTTCGGCGGCGCGCCGTACGGCGCGGTGACGAGCCTGACCGGACTGCCGGCCACCGCGAGCCTCGCGGCCTCGCACGCCCGCACGGCATCAACACGGCTCGTCCGCGGCATGACAACCGCGATGCGATTCTCATCGTACCTCGCGACAAGCGTCTGCGCATTCCGCAAGACACGATCGAGGCGCCCCGCAATGACAACCAGCACGTTGTCGCCGCTGTCGCGCCCGATCTCACCGGTAATCTTCAGGAGCTGGTCGATCTCAAAAACCGCAACGCCCAGCGGCGTGCGGGCCGACTTGGCCTGCTCGAACGCGGCGATCAGCGTCTGATCAAACCGGGCTCGGCTGGATACGCCCGTCAGCTCATCCCGGGACGGCACGTCGGCATCACTCAACTGCACGGGAAGCTCATCCGGAGTGTCGTCCGCCGGAATCGTCATCGTCGCGAGCTGCTCGCGGGCGATCGCCAGGATCGCCTCGGTGTCCGGCGCGCTCCCCGCGGGCACGGCGAGGAACCGGGCAACCTCCCGAGCAGCGACCGTGATCGCCCTCAGGACCTCATCCGCAGTCCCCTCGTCAATCGCGAACCACTGCGAGGCTTTGTCGTAGAACCGCCGGAGCGTCGGGGCGGGCTCGGTCGCGTCGAGCAGTTCCGCCGCGATGTTGCCAAGTCCTACAGCGCGGCAGATGGCCGAATACTCGCTGGGCGCAGCGGTCGGCTTCTCGTGATACTTGATGGGCATCACAAGCTCCTCGGGGAGCTTCCACCGCTGCGCAAGCAGCGCGCCCACATCCGCGTGCTGGACCTGGAACGCGTCGAGCTCAAGCTTCGAGACCCCGCGGTGGTCGCTGCCGGCGAGCGCGATCACGCGGTCATACTCGGCGCCGATCGCCTGGTGCAGGGCAATCATCCCCACATCCTGCAGCAAACCGCCGAGGAAGCACTCTTCCTGATTGCCGATCCCCGCCTTCGCGGCGATCTGCTTGGCCGCGACACCCGTGTAGAGGGCACGCCGCCAGTGCGCCGACATGTCCAGCCCCTCGGGGTCACAGTCCTTGATCGCCCCAACCAGCGAGAACCCCAGGGCCAGGCTCTTCACCGCCGAGAGCCCGAGCATCACGATTGCCTGGTTGATGCTGCTGCACTTCTTGCGGAGCCCGAACAGGCTTGAGTTGACAGTCCGCAGGATCTTCGCCGCCAGCGCCTGATCGTTCTGGATCGTCTCCGCGAGGTCCTTGAACGACACCGTCTCCGAGTGCGTCAGCTCGATCACGCGCGCCGCCACAGCAGGCAGGCTGGGAAGCCGGTCGCACTTCAGGACTTTGTCGAGCACATCGGGATTCATGCGTGAACCACCAGCACCTTCACCGCGGCCGGCACGGCCCGCGGTTCCATTCCTACACAGGCCAATCGTCATTCCCACCCCCCCACTTCATCCCGGCGGCAGTATCGGACGCACCGTCACCCGTTCCCGGACCCTCACCATGGGCTCAGACGGACGTGCGTCCGAGCACCAGCGCCTGGGTCGGGGGTTCCTCCCCAAGCACATGCCGGATGTACGCCCCGAGCAGCCGCGCCGCCCTCCGGACCGCCTGCGATTCCTCGGTCCCGGCAATGCCGGCACCGGCCGCAACACGCCGCAACAGTTCGACAGTCTCGCGCCGAACCAGCCATGCGTTTTCGCCGGACGGGTCCGCGGACTCCGGCAGATCCGTGATCCCGCCCAGAACAGGGTCAAACCGGTAGGTCCGCTGGTTCGTGTCCGGCGACAGGTCCCCCAGAGTCGGGCGGAACCCGGCCTCTCTCAACACCGCCCACTGAAACACCAGCACACTCTCGGTGACGCCGTTCGATAGTCCCCGAAGCGCGGTGATCAACGCATCATGCAGCGTCGGATGGGCATCGTGATCGCGAACGAAACGCTGGGTCAGGTCCGCGAAATACATCCCCGCATGAAACTCGGTCAGGCCGCGGCGGAGCGAAGGGAATGTCTCCCGCAGGTCCCACTCCGTCAGCAGGGCCAGCTCGGAAGACGGCCGGAAGATCAGCCCGGCCTCGGCCCGAGTGAGCATCTCCACGCCGCCCGAGTACGGCGACTTCGGCCGGCGCGAACCCTTCGCAAGCGCGCGGACCAGTCCGTGAGACCGCGTGAACAGCGTCACCGTCTGGCTGGTCTCGGACCAGTCCCAATGGCGGATACAGACGGCATCGTCATGAACGGTCGGCACAGGGGCGATGGTACTTGGCCGGAGTCGCGCCGGCTGATACCGTCCGCCCATGCACTTTGACCTTGTCGATCGCGTGTTGGCCGTTTCGGCGGAGCGGATCGTGACACTGAAGCAGGTGAGCCGCGCAGAGGAATACCTGCAGGACCACTTCCCCGAGTTCCCGGTCCTCCCCGGCGTGTTCATGGTCGAGTCGCTGGTTCAGGCCGCGCGTCGGCTCATCGAGCACAACGGCGGACCGACGCGGCTGGTGCTCGGCGGCGTACGGGCCCTGAAGTACGGGTCGTTCGTCCGTCCGGGAGAATCGCTGCGCGTCGAAGTAACCCTCCACAAAGCCAACCCAGACGGCACGTTTGAGTTCAAAGGGGAAGGATCGGTTCTGCGGGCACTCGGAGGCGATGGCACCGAAACAGGTGATACACCGACCGCGGTTTCAGGGCGATTCGTGCTCCGCCCGATTCACGGTTGAACCACCGTTTTCTTCGTCGTGCGGTGTGTGTCAGGCGTGTCGCCACGACGTTGCGGGTTTCCGCGGCTAAACTCCGGCCCCTATGACACGAGACGATATCTTTGCGAAGGTCCGAGACGTCCTGGTTGATGCGCTGGCGGTGGATGATGAGGAGGTCACCGAGTCCGCATCCCTGATCAACGACCTCGGCGCCGAGTCCATCGACTTCCTGGACATCGTGTTCAAGCTGGAACAGTCGTTCGGGATCAAGATCGCTCAGGGTGAACTGTTTCCCGAGGGCGTGACCCAGGACCCCAAGTTCGTGAAGGACGGGATGGTCACGCCAGACGGGCTGGTCGCCATGAAGGCCAAGCTGCCGCACGTCGATTTTTCGAGCTTTGAGAGCGACCCGCGAATCTCCAAGGTCGCCTCGGTGTTCACCGTCGGGACCATCGTGAAGTTCATCGAGGGCAAGCTCGCGAAGAAGTGAGCGGCGAGGGGCGGGCGGGGAGGGGCTGACGGGCAGCAGGAAGACCGCAATGCGATGGATGTGGATCGACCGCGTTGTGGAACTCGTGCCGCGGCAGCGAATGGTCGCGATCAAGAACGTCTCGCTCGCTGAAGAACACCTCCACGATCACTTCGCCGCCGACGCCACGCGGGACCTGGCCGCGCTGCCGATCATGCCCGCGAGCCTGATCCTCGAAGGCACCGCCCAGACGGCAGGAATCCTCGTAGGCCACGCCGAGGCCTTCCGCGAGAAGGTCATCCTCGCCAAGATCAATCGTGCGGAGCTGACGCGCGAGGCGACGCCGGGAACGACGCTGCGCTATACCGCGACGATCGAGCGGATGGATGACGCCGGCGCAAGCACCCGGACGAGGATCGAGCTGTTCGATCACGCAAACCCCGAAACGGGTTTCACCGAGATCGGGCAGGTCGAGATGATGTTCAGTCACCTCGATCAGAACATGGGTGGGGCGGGCAAGACGGGCGAGGCGTTCCCGGAGCACAACTTCGTGTTCGGCGAAGGCTTCAAGACCCTGCTGCGGACCAGCGGCATCGCGGTGCCCTGATCACGCCGTCATGTTCTGATACGCGACAAAGCCAAGCTGTGTGAGCGACAGCACCGACGGGATCGCCGAGATCGCGATCGCCCACTCGGCGACGCGTTTGGCCGTAGCGAGGCGGACACGCCCGACATGCTCGCAGATCGAAATGACGAGGATGGCGGTCGCCATCTTGAAGGCAATCAGCCCCCAGAAGCCGCCGGAGTCGATGATCCGTGCCGCGATCCCGTTGACCTCAATCCCGCCGAAGTGATGGAGCATTGTGTTGGTCAACACGAGGTCAAGCACGCACACCAGCAGATACCAGCAGTAGTGATCGGGGAAGAGCACATGATTGCGCGCCGGCGCGGCGGAAGTGGAGATGGTCATCGGGGCTCCCTTCGAGCCGGAAGCAGTCCGGTTGATCCGGCTTTCCCTGCAAACACGGGAAGATGTACCACCAAGCGATTCGCCTGCCGCGGCGGGCCGGTTGCAAACCCGATCGAGAGCCTACTTGCCGCCGAGGGAATCGCGGCAGATGCGGTCAAACAGCCGCAGCGGAGCCTGCCGACCCGTCCACGCGGTGAACTGCATCCCCGCCTGCGCGACAAACATCCCCAACCCGTCAATGAGTGTCAGGCCCAGCTCATCCGCCGCGGCGAGCAGCGGCGTGCGGAGCGGGTTATAAACGGTGTCAAACACCACCGGCTCGAGCGTGCTGCCGTCGGCACGCTGGCGATGGATGGCTGTCCAGTCTCGCAGCAGCGCAGGCTCCACGGCGCACGCCTTGGGCGCAGGGCCGCCGGACATGCCTTGTGGTGTGCAGTTCACAACCGCATCCGGATTGAGCCCGGGAAGATCCGCGAGGTCCGCCACCGAGATGCGCGATCTCGCGGCATCATCGGGCAACCGCGAGCGGAGATCCATGACGAGCGCCTCGGCCGTATCGCGCGTGCGGTTGAAGATGATGACGCTCGCGCCCTCAAGCAGCAGCCCCGCGGCGATGGCCCGCGCAACACCGCCCGCGCCGATGAGCGCGATGGTCCGCCCGGGCAGTTGCTCAAGCGCCTGCGCAAGACAGCCCGCCGCTGCGGGCGCATCGGTGTTCACAATGCGCGCTGCGCTGTAGCTGCCGCCGCCGGTTTCGCCGGGCCGACGCTCCACCACCAGTGTGTTCCCCGCGGCGGCAAGTTCGCTCAACGCGTCGATCGACCAACGCGTGTCGCCCGCGGCGATCCGCTCACGAGCAAAGCGGACAAGGTGCTGCTTGTGCGGAACCGTGACCGAGCACCCCGCAAAGTCGAGCCGCGGATGCTCGACCAAGGCATCGATCGTCGCCTTGAAGTGCTCGTACTCGGGCCCGACGGGCAGCGGGAGATACACCGCGTTGCACGGATCTGCATCGGTGTTGTCCCATGAGTCCGCGGCGTAGGCCTCGAACCCCGCGTTGTGAATGACCGGTGAGAGCGAGTGCTCGATCGGCCAGCCGATCACGCCCAGCACGCGCGTGCGCTTGTTGATGGAGCGGAAGCGATACACATCCAGCAGGTCGCGGATGGCAAGCTGGCCGGGCGCGGTGGCCGCGCCGGAGCGGATTGAGGCAAAGGTAAGGAAGCCTCCAAACTTGGGCGCCAGCACCCGGGACAGAAGGCCAAAGCGGCCCATGGCCAGCGCGATCAGCGGCTTGCCCGCGGCGTGATCCACGAGCAAGTCGAACAGTTCGAGATTGTCGCGCACCGAGCGCGCGGTGATGACGACCTTGGCGATCCGCGCGGCAGGCTGCTGCGCGATGGCATCAACCCTGCGAAGAAGATCCGCCGGTCGGCCCGTGAAGTCGTGGAACGAGAGGATCAGGCCCGTCGAAAGGAGCCTGCGCTGCGCAGGGTGATCGACCGCGAGGTCAACCTTCTGGCGGATGTTCGCGCTGCGCGTGTACGTCGCAAGCTCGACGTCGATGTACCGCGGCGGATGCCACCCCCCGCTGCCCGCCGCCCCACCCCCTCCGCCCCGCTCCCCGCTGCCCTCATCCCCCCGCCGGCTGGACCGTCCGGTGTCATCTCCCGCGTTGCCGAGCCGCTCGTACAGCGAGATGCGCGCCGAATCATCCCCGTCGTACCCCGCATCCTTGTCGGACCCGGCTTCGGATGCGGCGCGGCAGGTGACGATGCACGGGAGCGGAGAATCGCGGACCAAACGCAGGATCGCGCGGACCTCGCGGTCATCGAGCTGGCCCTCGGATGTCAGGGAACCCGAAAAGAACGAGTCGATACGGAACTCGACGATGTCCGCGCCGGCATCGCGAGCCTCGGCGGCATCGCGGAGAGCCGTGGGCTCATCCTCGACCATGATCGGCACGCACAGCAGTGTGGCCATTGGGTGAGGGTAGGGAGGGGAAGGAGAAACGTCCTGAGTCCTGATGTCCTGAGTCCTGATGTCCTGATGTCCTGAGTCCTGTCGAGGTACGACGTGAGCCCAAGACTCGCTATACAGGACCCAGGACTCAGGACCCAGGACGCTCTTACTCCCTACCGTTGCTGCATGAGTGACCTCGACAAGCGCATCGCCCAGTTTCAGAACATGGCCCAGGCCGACCCGGACAACGAGATGGCCCACTTTTCCCTCGGCCAGGCGCTCGTACAGGCCGGACGCCACGCCGAGGCCGCGGAGAGCTACATCCGCTGCACCGAGCTCGTGCCCGGAATGAGCAAGGCCTACCAGATGGCCGCGGAAGCGCTGGTGAAGGCGGGGAGCGCGGCGGACCGGGACCGGGCCGCGCAGTTGGCGGTGCGTGGGTTCACCATCGCGGCGGAGCGGGGTGATCTGCTCCCGAAGAACGCGCTCGCGGACATCCTCAAGCAGCTTGGACGCGATGTGCCGGAAGTCGCGATGAAGGGCGGCGCGGCCGGAAAGAAGGATGGGATCAACTTGCTCGGCGGAGATGCGGGAGCCGGGGCGGGCGGCCCGCGTCCGGATCCGGCTTCATTCCCGCCGGGGACGTTTATCGATCACAAGACCGGACGCCCAGGCACCAAAATGCCCAAACCCCCGTTCCGCGGCAGGCTCGGAACATGGATCCACGAGCACATCTCGCAGGAGACGTTCAACGCATGGATCGGCCAGGGCACGAAGGTCATCAACGAACTCCGACTGGACCTCTCCCGCGAGCAGGACTCGGAGGCCTATGACGAGCACATGCGGGAGTTCCTCGGCATCGATGGCGACCTCTACGCGAAGATCATGAGCTGACGCGCTCCCTCGGTCCCTTGCTCTCTCACTCCCTCGATCCCATCCCCCACCATGAACTACTACAACATGTGGTTCAACCTGAAAGACTCGCGCAAGGACCTGGAGTTCTGCCGCGCGGTCGATGCCTACCTCGGCTATCTGAAGGCCGAGGGCAAGATCGAAGGCTGGAGCTTGCGCCGCCGGAAGTTTGGCTTCGGCCCGGCCGAGCTCGGCGAGTTCCACATCAGCGTGTGGACGAACGACCTTGCGCAGCTCGATGCGGCGTTCTCGACCGTCGCCACACGCAGCGGCGAAGTCGAACGCCTGCACGCACCGGTGTACTCGGCAGTGACGGACTTCAAGTCGGGGCTGGAGAGGGATTTCCCGGATCCGGAAAGACAAGGCAGTTAAGGCCGCAGATCAACGCAGATGAACGCAGATCAGAGGGCATCTGGGGGCAAACGCTTGCGCGTGTTCGCGAACGCCATCCGCTTGAACTCGGGCTTGGGTCCAAAGTTGCACAGCAGTCCGATCTCGATGCTCGTACCGCGAAGGTAGTTCAGAATCTGAGCCTCGTGCGATGAATCGAGAGTTCGCGCTGCCTTGAGTTCTAAAAGCACAACTCCCTCGACGAGCAAGTCCGCCTTGAACTCCGCGATCCGTCTGCCACGGAAAGACACGAGTACGGGAAACTGCTGATCCACTCGGAGCCCGGCTTCGGCGAGAGCGATCATCATCGCTTCTTCGTAGACACTCTCCAGAAAGCCGTGTCCCAACTCGTTGTAAACCTCGTAGAAGACTCCGATGATCTTCTGAGTCAGGTCCTGATGCTCGTAACCCGGCGGTGGGTTCTGCATGACACGCTCCGATTTCCTCTTGAGCCTATCACACTTCGTTGCTATCCATCAGCAGCCCGGACGAAGCTTCTCGCTCCCCTGCTCCCGATTCTTGGCCCTCCGAATCTGCGTTCATCTGCGTTCATCTGCGGCCAGTTTCTTCTGCTCTGATCACCGGACTCATCAGAACCGAACTCCAAAGAATCTCGCAGCCAGAATCACCGCGTGAATGACCAGCGCGGCCGTGCCGATCCGCATGCCCCAAAACCCATGCTTTCCGCGGCTCATCTCGTGGGCGAGAACACCCATGGCGATCCCCAGGAATGCAGCGGACACAAACACCAGTCCGATCAGGCTGAACACCATCGCCCATGTCGCGAGGAGTTCGCCCTGCTTGAATGGAAGAGCGAGCGGGTTGTCAGGCAGCGGATCTACGGGCCGCGGCTTCATCACGGCACCGACTCCACACTCCGGACAAATGGCCAAGCCGTCGGTGGGCCGGATCAGCCCCTTGAGGTCGTAGGAGCAGTTCAGGCAATCTCCCAGTTCGGAGGCTCCGAGTTTCCATCGCTGGACGATGGAGTTTTCGGTGCTGCGCCCTAACCGGGCCGGAATGACAACAAATGGCTCCCGCAATGAAGCAGTCGTGCGCTCAAACGCCGCGAGTGCAGACTCGGCATCGGCCTCGTGCATGTACCACTCGCCGCGCTCATCGCGGCAGACCAGTCGGAAGGACTCCATGGCCGCAGTGTACCGAATCAGCTCGCGCCGACTCCGCCACTGCGCCAAAGTCGCCCATCCCCACTCCGTCGCTGCGGTCCTTGCCCTGCCTTCAGGCCGCTTCAGCGGCCTTGCTCGCTCGTAGGCCACGCATTCATGCGTGGTAAAGCCCAGCAGCGGCGATGTGCGCCAGCAATGCAGATCCCAGCCCGTTTCAACGGGCTTCCATCCATCCTGGCTTCAGCCGTGGAACTCAGCACCTACCCTTCCCCCGCAACGGCTGCGGTCAAGCCCGGTGCCTGCTTCCCCGGATAGATACCCACCATGTTCGAACGACTCTCCGACGGCTTTTCCAGCGTCTTCCGCAAGCTCAGCGGCAAGGGCGCGATCTCCGAGTCCAACGTCCGCGACGCGATGGAGGAGGTCCGCACCTCCCTCCTCGAAGCCGATGTCCACCATCAGGTCGTCGATGAGTTCTGCGCCCGCGTGATGGACGATGCCCTCGGGCGCGAAGTCACCAAGAGCCTCGAGCCCGGCCAGGAGATAATCGGCATCGTGCACGACCGGTTGGTCGAGTTCCTCGGCGGCACGCCGCGAAAGCACGATGATGGCGCCATGCCGGGCATGCCCGGGATGGGCCCGTCCGGCGCGCCCTCCCTCCCCGAAGTCGAAGACCCCATCATGCGGGTCTCGCCCGGCCCCACCATCGTCATGATGTGCGGCCTCCAGGGATCCGGAAAGACCACCACCTGCGGCAAGCTCGCGGGGTTCCTCAAAAAGCGCGGCCGCAGCGTCCTCCTCGCCGCCGCGGACCTCCAACGCCCCGCCGCCGTTGAGCAGCTCGGCATCGTCGCCGAATCGGTCAACCGCGATCTCCCCGGCGGAGCGCAGGTGCACTTCTACTCCGAGCCCGACAAGGTGGCGGAGTACGGCAAGGCCGTCGGCGTCGCGGTGCAGGTCTGCCGCCGCGCGGTCGAGCACGCCCGCAAGCTCGGCGTCGATACCGTCATCCTCGATACCGCCGGCCGCCTCCACATCAACGACTCATTGATGGAGGAACTCAATCAGGTCAACAAGGCCCTGAGCCCACACCAGATCTTCCTCGTCGTCGATGCGATGACCGGGCAGGATGCCGTGAACTCGGCCAAGGCATTCCACCAGCGGCTCGAAGTTGACGGTGTGATCCTGACCAAGTTCGATTCCGACACCCGCGGCGGGGCGGCGATCAGCGTCAAGCACGTCACCGGCGCGCCCATCCGCTTCATCGGCGTCGGCGAGAAGCTCGATGCCATCGAGCCCTTCCACGCCGAGCGCATCGCCGGCCGCATCCTCGGCATGGGCGATGTCGTCTCCCTCGTCGAACGCGCCCGCGAGCAGGTCTCCGATGAGGATGCCCAGAAGCTCCAGGAGAAGATGGCCAAGGGCGAGATGACGATGGACGACTTCCTGGCGCAGCTCCGAACGCTCCGCCGGATGGGCCCGCTCAAGCAGCTCCTTGGCCTTCTTCCCGGCGTCGGCTCCGCGCTCAAGGATGTCCACATCGACGACAAGCAGCTCGACAGGGTCGAGGCGATGGTCTGCTCCATGACCCCCAAGGAGCGGAAGAAGCCCAGCACGCTCGACAACTCCCGCCGCCGGCGCATCGCATCGGGCTCTGGCGCAACCCAGCAGGAAGTCGGCCAGCTCGCCAAGCAGTTCCAGACCGTCAGCACCCTCGCGCAGCAGATGTCCTCCATGGGTGCCATGTCCCGCGTCAAGGCGGTCAAGGAACTCGGCAAGGGCGGCGGCATGGGCGACATGATCCCCGGAATGTCCGGCATGCCCATGTTCCGCGGCAAGGGCTCGACGCACACCGCGGGACCCAAGAGCAAGTTCAAGAAGCGCAAATGAAAAGCGCCCCATGCTTCTGCACGGGGCGCTCACCTGAACTGGGTTGCTTTTCAGCCTGGTCGGCTTACTTCTTCTTCGCAGGCGCGGCGGCCGCGGCAGCCTCCGCACGGGCCTTGCGACGAACGGCTTGGTCGGCGCGGTGCGCCTTCCACTCGGTCCCGTCAACAATGTTCTGCTTCACCAGCAAGTCCATCATCGTGTCGGAGGGTTTTGCGCCGAGGCTCAGCCAGTGCTTGATGCGCTCTTCGTTGAGCACGATCTGCTTGGCCTGATCGGGCGCCATCGGGTCGTACGTCCCGAGGTTTTCGAGGACCTTGCCATCGCGCCGGACCGTCTTCTCGATCGCGCTGATGCGATAGAACGGACGATGCGGACGACCCATGCGCTTCATGCGAATACGAACCACGTGCGACTCCTGACAAAAACCGACCAGCCGTGACGGCGTGTTGAGTTCCAAGTCTAGCCGGGTCGGGCGTCCAAGCAACTGGGCTTCCGCGCTCGCCCGGAGACTCCGGGAACAGCCACCACACGGTCTTCCGCGATGCCGTAGACCCTCGCCCCCGGAATAGGCGAGATCGCCCCCCCGCGTGTGAACTGGCTGAACGCGGGCAGCAGGATGTGATCATCATGCACCACAAAGCAGGGGATGGACACACCATCTCCTCGCGCCCCGACTCGAATCAGCGGATGGACATGTCCAAACCACGTGCAGGCCGCATCGGGGACCAACCCGTCGGCAGGATCGTGGGCAAAGCCAAAGGGGCCTGCGAGGTGAAAATCGGCGAGGAGCGTAATCCCCCACTGCCGCGCGATGTGCTCGGCATGGCGGTCGTGATTTCCACGGACCAGCGCGATCTCAACCCTCGCGAGCTCGCGGCGGCGAAAATCGGCAACTCCTTCCACCAACTCCGGGGTGAGCCCCGAGCCGTGGTGAATCAGATCCCCGACAACAACGATGCGTGTCGCCCCGGTCTGGGTGATGGCGGATGCAAGCCGCGACAGGTCGCGTTCGATGACCCCGCTGGGGATCGGCATCCCCGCGGACCGAAGGGTCTCACACTTGCCCAGGTGCAGATCCGCCACGATCAGGGTTTGCCGCGCACCCCAGAATGCGGCCCGCTCGGGAAGCAGTTGAACCGTCTCCCCGACGAGCGTGATCGTGGCTGCGTGCATGGGTGAGATCATGGGTGCAGAAAGCCCAGGTGCAGTTCGGCGTGCCGAAGCGTGCCGCGGATGTACTCATCA
Source organism: Planctomycetota bacterium (assembly GCA_023432465.1). Taxonomy (GTDB): domain Bacteria; phylum Planctomycetota; class Phycisphaerae; order Phycisphaerales; family UBA1924; genus JAHBXL01. The sequence continues at coordinate 31,829 of JAEYUO010000076.1, forward strand.
TGGGTCATCATTCCGAACACCGGGCTCGGCTGCGTGGGCGGCGAGTGTTCGGCGCGGTCGAGGGCGGCCATGAGCTTGGCCAACCCTTCATCGGTGGGCATGGGCTCAACACCGAGCGTTCCCCCGGGGATCTTCGCCATCCGGACACCTTTGGGCAGGCCGGCGCTCAGGAACCGACCCTTCAAGAGCTTCAGCACGAGCTTGACGATCCACGGCGGACGGAGCGAATCGGGGAACCCGTCGTACCCGAAGTTGATCCACGTTGCGAGGTGGTTGAACGTCTGGCCGGCGGTCCAGTTGCCTGTTGTCCGCAGCGTTCCGGCGCGGTCGGCCTCGGCGATCCGGCCGACTTCCGCCCGCATCGCATCGAGCGACTCGAATCGAAGCGCTCGGTGCTCGGCGAGCTTGGTATTGACGGGTGCGGCGGCCATCGCGGCCGGATTGTAACGAGGCCGGTGGGCACTGACCCGAAGCTCCACGGCCCATAGGATCAGGCATGAAGCTCCACACCACAATCGTGTGCATGGTCGCCGGCGCCGGTCTGATCCTGGGCGGCACGGCGGGGTGCGAGGACTCATCGGTTCCGCCTTCCGCCGCCCCCTCGACGCCCCTTGGCGGGTTGTCGGAGACGCCGACCTCGCTCGCAGGCAGGTCCGCCGCGGCGGGTCGCGATGCGGCGCGGCTGGCCGAGCAGGGCCAGCAGCAGGCGTCGGGGCTCGCCGATGAGCTTGCAGGGAACGCCACCGGGACGGTCGTCGGGGGGATTGAGTTTGCCGTGCCCTCTTCGTGGGAGTCGTTGCCGGCAACCCAGTTCCAGGCGGCTCAGTACCGGATCGATGGCCCGGACGGCGAGGGCCGCGTGGTGTTCTTTGCGAACATCATGGGCGGGGTTGACAACAACGTGAACAGGTGGCGTCAGCAGGTGACCAATCCGGAAGGCTCGCCCGCGGATGCGAAGGTTGAGAAGCGCACCATCAGCGGGATGGCCGCGACGCTGGTGTCGATGGAAGGAACGTATCGCGGCATGGGCCCGGGCGGAGCCCCGGCCGCGCCGCTGGAAGACTCCTCGTTCCGGGCGATCATTTATTCCGGCCCGGCCGGCGATGTCTTCGTCCGCTTCACCGGCCCCAAGGCGGTGTTTCAGGCCAACAGCGCGGCGTGGGAAACCATGATCCTGGGCGCCAAGAAGCAGTAACGCTCGCAACACACCCGCCCGCCACACGTTTCGGGTACAACACGCACGTGCATCGAATCGGCGTCTGCTCCTGGTCGCTGCGTCCAACGGGTCCGGAGAACCTGGTGGAGCGTCTGCGCGCCTGCGGCATCGCGACGGTGCAGCTTGCGCTTGATCCGATCCGGGATGGTCGGTGGGACGAGGCGCACACCATCGAGATCCTCCACAATGCGGGGATCGAGATCGCGTCGGGCATGATGGGGATGAAGGGGGAGGACTACTCGACTCTGGATTCGATCCGCCGGACCGGGGGGGTCCGGTCCGATGAGTTCTGGAGCGAGAACCTGGAGGCCGCGGGCGCGAACGCGGAGCTTGCCCGGCGGCTGGACATCGGCCTGGTGACGTTTCACGCGGGGTTTCTCCCGCACGAGGCGAGCGATCCGCTCCGGGCGGTGATGCTCGAGAGGCTGCGTGATGTCGCCGACGAGTTCGGGCATCGCGGCGTGCGGGTCGCGCTGGAGACGGGGCAGGAGTCGGCGGAGACTCTGCTCGGAGTGCTCACCGAGCTGCGCGGGGTGAGTGGGGTGGAAGGGGTCGCCCACGTGGGCGTGAACTTCGACCCCGCCAACATGATTCTGTATGGGATGGGCGACCCGGTGCAGGCGCTCCGGCAACTGGCAGACCACGTTGCGCAGATTCACATCAAGGATGCCGTGCCGACAGGTGAACCCGGAACCTGGGGGGAGGAAGTCCCCGCAGGAACAGGCGCGGTGGACTGGGACGCATTCATCGGCGTCATGCGAGACACCCTCCCGACGGTTGCCCTCATGATCGAGCGCGAGGCCCGCGAGGACCGGGTGAATGACATTCGCACCGCGGCGGCGATGCTGAGGTCCATGCTGGGCGCGGCCGCGAGGATCGTGGAGCCGAGGCCATGACACCGGCAGTTCCACCCGCCTCCTTGAAGGACAACTCAATCGGCGTCGGTGTGATCGGCCTTGGGTTCATGGGCCAGACGCACGTGCGGGCCTATCAGAACGCCGCGGCGGAGGGCTTTGGGTGTCGGCTGGTCGCCGTGTGCGACCCCGATGCGGATCGTCGCGCCGGGAAGGTCGCGGCAACGGGGAACATCGCCGCCTTGGCGGAACCGAAGCAGCTCTTCGATCCGCGGGTGGTGCATGGCTATGCGACGCCCGGGGAGCTGTTTGCCGATCCCGATGTGCACCTCATCAGCATCTGCACCTACACCGAGTCCCACGTCGAGCTCGCCCTCGCCGCGCTGGCCGCGGGGAAGCACGTGCTGGTGGAGAAGCCCGTCTCGCTGCGCAGCACGGAAGTACGACGGCTTGCGCAGGCGGCCAATCGGGCTCGGGACGATCGCGGCCTGCTGTGCATGCCGGCGATGTGCATGCGGTTCTGGCCGGGGTGGGACTGGCTTCGCGAGCGGGTGGTCGATGGCTCGCTGGGGCGTGTGCGGAGCGCGACGTTCACACGGATGGGGAGCGGGCCCGCGTGGGCATCAGGGTTCTATCGCGACACCGCGCGGAGCGGGGGCGCGCTGTTCGATCTGCACATCCACGACACGGACTTTGTGTACTGGTGCTTCGGCAGGCCGCGGAGTGTCTGCTCGACCGGTGACCAACTGCATGTGAGCACGCTGTACCGCTATGAGAATGCGGGCTCGCCCGTGCACGTTGTCGCCGAGGGCGCGTGGGACCTTGCCCCCGGCGCGGGCTTCCGCATGCGGTTTGTGGTGAACTTCGAGCGGGCCACGGCGGAGTTTGATCTGGCCCGCGCCCCCCTTTCGCCCGCGCTTGTACTGCACACCGCGGAGGGGACCAGCGCGGTGGAGCCGACCGTGCCTGGGATCGCGACGGGGTATGACGGGGAAGTGCGGCACCTGCTCAGCGCGATCGCATCGGGCAGGCGCGAGCTGGGCGCAACGCTCGATGATGCCACGGCGGTCGCGACGCTGCTTGAAGCGGAGCAGGAAAGCCAGCGGACGGGCGGGGCGGTGGCGATCCGCGCATGAAAAAGGCCCGGACGGATGCCCGGGCCTTGCATGACCTGTCGTTCCGATCACCGGTTGAGGTCGCGGCCCTTGATGCCGTCGCGCGTGCCCCAGAAGTAGGACTTGAAGGCGAAGTTGCCGTTCGCGCCGTATTCAAGGCCGTCGTCTGCCATATCGAACCAGCTCATGGTTGCCTGGGACGGATTCCAGAATCCTGATGGGGTGAACTGCCGCGAGGTGCTGGGATCGGTGCTCTGGGAAAGCTGGTCGAGCGTGCTGATCTTGACCGTGTCAACGCTGCCATCAACCAGTCCGACGCGAGGCGCCGCCTCGGGGTTGTTCCAGTTCGGGAAGAGCTTGACACGCCCGCCGCCCCCGGGGACCCGGCGCGTGCGCTTGGAGAAATCGAACCGCTCCCAGTTCATGACCTTTGCCCAGGGGAACGGGACGTTGTCGTAGCGGTGCCGCCGCCAGTTGAGATTGCCCGAGGTGACATTGCTGAAGAGATTGGTCCGTGTCGAGTTGGCGTAGGCCTCGGTACGGATCCAGAACGTCGGTGAGTAGAAGTAGGAGCCGTCCCAGATCACGCTTTCCAGGTTGTACGTGCCCTGCGTGCGACGGAACCGGGCAATCACGGACTGATCGCCGGGCGCGAACTGCACGGGTGAATCGAGATCGAAGTCGCTGATCCATGCCAGCAACAAGCTCGCCCAGTGAGCGCCGAACATCTCGCTCGCCCAGCCCGCGTTGTCGGGTCCGTTCGCAAACCACACACCGGCAGGCGTACCCATGTTCGCGTACTGCCGAGGGATGATGTAGTTCCACTGGATCGCAGCGCCGTACAGACGAGGATTGTCCTTGTCGAACGGATTGAGGAACGAATCCTTGTTCTGCCCCGCGTAGGCCGCGATTCCGAAGTTCAACTGTCGCAGGTTTGATGCGCTGACGGCGTTCTGCGCGGCGCGGCGTGCATCACCAAGCGACGGCAGAAGGATCGCCACGAGCAGGGCAATGATGGCGATCACGACGAGCAACTCGATCAACGTGAAGCCGCTTCGCTTCTGGAACATCAGCACTTCTCCATGCTTTTGGTCCGGGCCACCCGGACACACTCAGGGATAAGGGCAAGAACTGCCCTCCCACACGCCGTGCAAAAGTATCGCCTTTGAAGGACGATCTGTCCACAAGTCTATACGAAACCAACCCATACCCGGATGCGTGCCGCTCGCGCCGGTGGCAGAGCCATGCTTGATCGTTCTTTGTTTGGGATGCCCTCGCTGCCCCGAGTCGATGCATCCGTAGAATCTCACCTATGGAACGAAATCGAATCGATCTCTCTGGCGGCGCAAAGCCATCGACGGCCGGCCGGGATCCGAAGCCCCCATCCGCCGGAGACAAGAAGAAGAACGCCATCCTTCTTTCGATTGCCGCGGGAGCGTTTCTCGTCGCCGCGTACTTCATTTACGCGAACTACATCGCGACTCCCGGAGCGCCGGCGGAGGTCCAATCGCCGCAGATCGATGCGGTGTTCGAAAACGCCGCGGAGACCCCGCCTCCGCCCGAGCCCGAGGGAACGTGGGAGCAGGGCGGCGGGAAGCGTGCCTCGCCGCAATGATGCGCGACGCCAGGGGGTGTGTGAGTTGAGAACTGGCCGCGGATCGGCGAGAAGGGGTGCATCATGCCCACAGCAGCGGTTGTCCTGTCGGGGTGCGGCGTCTATGACGGCACCGAGATCCACGAGGCCGTCAGTGTGCTCATCCACCTGAGCCGCCTGGGCGCCGCGTACCAGTGCTTCGCGCCCGACAAGCCCCAGATGCACGTGGTCAACCACGCCACCGGGCAGCCCGCGGCCGGCGAACGCCGCAACGTGCTCATCGAATCGGCCCGCATCGCCCGCGGCAACATCCGCCCCCTCGCCCAGCTTCACGCTTCGGGGTTCGATTGCGTGGTCTTCCCGGGCGGCTTCGGCGCGGCGAAGAACCTCTGCGACTTTGCAACCCGCGGCGCAGATATGAACGTCGATCCCGATGTGGTGCGCGTGGTCAATGAGTTCCACGCGGCGGGAAAGCCCGTGGGCATGTGCTGCATCGCGCCGGTCATCGGCGCCAGGGTGCTCGGCACAAAGGCCGGCGGTCCGGGCGCAACCGTCACCATCGGCAACGACCATCAGACCGCGGCGGCGATCGCCTCGTGGGGCGCAAAGAACCACGTACAGCCCGTGACGGGCGCCCAGATCGACGAGGGCAACAAGCTCGTGACCGCGCCGGCATACATGTACGGCGATGCGCCGGTGCACGAGGTCTTTGAGGGCATCGGGCGGATGGTCGAGGGTGTGCTTGCCCGGGCCGCAAAGTGACCGCCGCGCCGCATCGAGGGTGACGCACCGTGCCGCGCCGCTACGCTTGCGGAATGGACACGGAGGTCGAGTTGCACACCCCCCCACGCCACCCGCTTTCCCCCGAGGCCTCACACCCGCCGGTTGGGGATGAGCATGACTCGGATGTGTTTGACGGCCTGACAGAGCCGCAGGCCCGGGCGGTACGGCACACCGAGGGCCCGCTGCTGATCCTCGCCGGGCCGGGGTCGGGCAAGACGCGGGTGATTACGCGACGCATCGCGCACCTGATCGGGTGCGGCATCCCGCCGTGGCAGATCCTGGCGCTCACGTTCACCAACAAGGCCGCGGCGGAGATGCGGGAGCGCGTGCTGCACATGCTCGGCGAGGGTGCGGCGGCGCGTGGCTTGACGGTGACGACGTTTCACGCGCTCTGCGCGCGGTTGCTGCGGCGATGGGCAGATGTCGCGAACCTGCCGGGCCTGAAGCCCGACTTCGCCATCTTCGATTCGGCCGACCAGCTCGCGGTGATGAAGAAGGCGATCGACGGGCTGCAACTGGCGACGAGCAACTGGCCGCCGCGGAGCGTGCTGTCGAAGATCAGCAGCGCGAAGAACGAGCTGATGGATGCGGCTGCGTTTGCGGCGCAGCATCATGATTTCGCCGGCAAGACGGTCGCGAAGATCTTCCTCGCGTACGAGAGGGGGTTGCGGGCGGCGGGCGCGGTCGATTTCGACGACCTGCTGGTGCTGACGGCGAAGATGCTCAAGGAGAACGCGACGGTCCGCGAGGCGTGCCGCGAGCGGTGGCAGTATCTGCTGATTGATGAGTATCAGGACACCAACCGGGCACAGTTCACGATCGCCTCCCTCCTCGCGGGCGAAACGGCGGACGGGCGGCGGCCGAACATCTGCGTGGTCGGCGATCCGGATCAGTCCATCTACGGCTGGCGCGGCGCGGACATCAGCAACATCCTGGACTTTGAGAAGGCGTTCCCGGGGGCGGCGGTAATCGCGCTGGGCGAGAACTTCCGCTCGACGAAGCGGATCATCGGCGCGGCGGATGTAATGATCCGCAAGAACACACGGCGGAAGCACAAGACGCTGTTCACGGAGAACCCCGAGGGTGAGAAGATCGAGATCATCCACTGCCGCGATGAGCATCACGAGGCGGCGGTGGTGCTGGATTGGCTGCGGGCTCGGCGAGAGGAGGAGATCCCCGGGAAACGCGGGGCGAAGCTGACGTGGAAGGACATGGCCGTGTTCTACCGCACCAACGCGCTGTCACGCGTGGTGGAAGATGCGCTGCGGAACGCGGGTGTGCCATATGTGGTGGCGCGGGGCACGGCGTTCTATCAGCGCGAGGAAGTGAAGAGCGCGCTGGCGTATCTGCGGGTGGTCGCGAACCCGGATGATGAAGTGTCGCTGGAGCGGATCATCAACACGCCGGCGCGAGGGATCGGGGACACATCACTGGAGAAACTGGCGACCGCCGCGGCGATGCGCGGGCAGACGCTGGTCGCCGCGCTGCGGGTCGTGGCGCAGGGTGGCTGTGCCTCGATGGGGGTCGAGCTGACATCCCGCGCCGTCAACGCGATCACCAAGTTCATCGCGATGCTGGACGACTGGCGCGATGTAGCGAAGCCCTCGCCGTTCATGGGCGCAGCGCAACAGGGTGAGTATGTCACCGGGGCGCTGGCGGAGCTCGTTGAACGCGTAGTGCGGGAATCCGGCCTTGAGGCGATGTACAAAGCCGGCAAGACCGACACCGATGAGGAGCGGCTGCAGAACCTGGCAGAACTGGTGACCTCCGCGCGGGAGTTTGAAGAGACGCATGACCCCGATGCCGACCCGATCCTGAGCGACCCGCGGGCCGCGGCCGCCCGACCCGAAGGGGCAGCGCGGCAGCACAACGTGCTGACGATGCTGCACGCGTATCTTGAGCAGGTGACGCTGGTGGCCGATGCCGACAGCGTCGATCCGGCGCAGGGCGCGGTGACGCTGATGACGCTGCACGCGGCCAAGGGGCTGGAGTTTGGCGCGGTCGCGATGGTGGGGCTGGAGGAGCGAATCCTGCCGCACGCCCGCGTCGCGGAGATGCCCGAAGAACTCGAGGAAGAACGGCGGCTCTGCTTCGTCGGCATCACGCGGGCGATGCAGCGACTCCTGCTGACCAGCGCGAAGTACCGGTCGTTCCGCGGCGTGCCGGAGCGGCAGATCTCCAGCCGATTCCTCAACGAGCTGCCGCCCGACTTTGTGACCGAATCGGATCAGGCGGGGTATGACGAGCCGGGCTGGGACAGGCCGACGTTTGATCTGGATTCGACCCGCCGGGGGGGCGGCGGCGGATACGGCACGACGACCGGACCGCGTTCGGCGGGTTCATCCGGCGCGGGCAAGCCGCGAGTCGGCGGACGTGCGATCGCTCCCGGGGCGATGGTGCGTCACCCGCAGTTCGGGATCGGGCGAGTGGAGGGCGTGACCGGCGGCGCCGGCGCGCGAGCGCAGATCCGCTTCCGCGATGTCGGGATCAAGACCCTGGTGCTGGAGTATGCGCGGCTGGAGCTGATCGACGAGGGGTGATCACGCCACGCGACGACGGCGAGAGAGCCCGCACAGACCCGTGAGCAGCATCGCCCCGCCCACCGCCCCGACCCACCCCGGCGCGGCCAGCGATGCACGCGGTGCGACGACCGACGATGAGATCGGCATCGCCGGGTCCGCGACGGCCATGATCCAGTCCTTCACCGGCTCCAGACGCACGGCGTACCCGCTCTGGCCGTACGCGGCGGAGCCGAAGCCGGAGATGCTCACGGCGATCGCCGCGAGCTCAAGCTGACCATCGACACCCCACGTGAACAGGCCTCCGCCCGAGTCGTTCACAGCGAAGCTCGCCTCGTATGGCACGGCATTGCCCGTGCCGGGCGCATCGAACCGCACCGACAGAATCGCCGACGCGTTCTGCACGACGTTCGCGCCCCAGGTCTCCTGGTGCGGACCGCCCCAGGTATAGCCCGCGTTGTTCTCCAGCGCTGCGCCCGCGGTCACACCCCACCCGCCCACGATGCACGGATCGCCGGCGACCACGCCCTCGGCAATGCGATGCCATGTGTCGAAAGTTTCGGCAACGCGCACCATCTGCAGATCCAGCGAGGCGTGCTCGCGGATCTCCACCGCCTGGTGCCACCGGCCGTTGCACAGGAACCACCCGCCGACCGCGCCGCCCGTGTGCCGGGCGGTGATGAGCCACTGCGGACCCACAGGCACGCCCGAGGAGCCGTTCCACATCCCCACCGCCGCGCCCTGCGGCCGGGCCATGCTCTGCATTCCTTCAACCACGATCGCATTCGCAGGAGCGGCGAATGCGATCGCCGCGAGAACAGCCGCGGCGGGGGCCGCGAGTGTGCGAGCGGAGATGTGCGCGGAGAGTGTGCTGGAGGACATGGCTTCCGTCTGCTCCGGTGCCTCCCGGATATGAAGGAGGTCGGCAGGAAGCACAGCGCACGTTCGGCGCAGAAGGCCATGGCCATTTTCGGGGGTGGGGATGTGCAGGCGGAATGGCGAGTGCGGATCGCGCTGCGCCTGCGGCATCGGTAACCGGCGCGGTGCGTACGGGGCAACGCGGTGGCGAGAGCAGGTGAGCGAGGAGTTATCGGTGGTCGCGGACGGGTGCTCGATGCCTGTGCGGGAGCTCAGCGGGCTGCGGAGGATGGCACAGCCACCTCATGGATCTGCATCTTCTCCGTGCTCACGCCTTCGCCGCTTCCCTGGCCCACGCATCCTTGAGCGTCACAGTGCGGTTGAGCACAAGTGAGCCGGGCTTGGAGTCCTGATCGGCGTAGAAGTACCCGAGCCGCTCAAACTGGAATCCGCCGCCGTCCTGCCAGGCGTTGCCGGGCTTCAGTGAGGCCGCGACGTACGGATCGAGGAAGGCCTTGACGGCCTCAAGCGAAGCCGGATTGAGGTCATCAATATAGTTCTCGGTGCGCTTGCCGGGGTGCTCGGCGGTGAAGAGACGATCGAACAGGCGCACCTCGGCGGGGACGGCGTGCTGCGCGCTCACCCAGTGGATGGTGCCTTTGACCTTGCGGCCATCGGGGGAATCGCCGCCGCGGGTCGCCGGGTCGTAGGTGCAGCGGACCTCGGTGACCTCGCCCGTGGCGTCCTTCACAACACTGGTGCACTTGACGAAGTATGCCCAGCGCAGACGGACCTCGACGCCGGCCGCGAGCCGGAAGAACTTCTTGGCCGGGACCTCCATGAAGTCGTCCCGCTCGATGTACAGCTCCCCCGAGAACGGCACCTTCCGCGTTCCCGCGGCGGGATCCTCGGGGTTGACGACGAAGTCGAGCTCATCAACTTTTCCTGCGGGCCAGTTCTCGATCACCAGCTTCAAGGGACGGAGCACGGACATCGCGCGCGGTGCGACCTTGTTCAGGTGCTCGCGCACGGCGTTCTCAAGGCGGCCCAGGTCAATGAAGCTCTCGACCTTGGTGATGCCGATGTCGTCGCAGAAGTTGCGGATCGCCTCGGGCGTAAAGCCGCGGCGGCGGAGGCCGCTGATTGTCGGCATGCGCGGGTCGTCCCAACCGCTGACGACCTTGTCCTGCACCATCTTGAGCAGGTTGCGCTTGCTCATAACGGTGTAGGTCGGTCGGAGCTTGGCGAACTCGATCTGCTGGGGGTGGTTGATGCGGGCCGCACCGGTCCGACCCTCGTTGATCGACTCGATGAACCAGTCATAGAGCGGGCGGTGGTCCTCAAACTCCAGCGTGCAGATGGAGTGGGTGATTCCCTCAAGCGAGTCCTCGATGCCGTGCGCCCAGTCGTACATCGGGTAGATGCACCAGTCGTTGCCGGTGTTGTGGTGGTGCTCGTGCACGATACGGTACATGACCGGGTCGCGCAGGTTGAAGTTCGGCGAGGCGAGGTCGATGCGGGCGCGGAGGGTCTTTGCGCCGTTGGGCCACTTGCCCTGCTTCATCTCCTCAAGCAGGCGCAGGCTTTCCTCGGCGGGGCGGTCGCGGAACGGGCTGGTGGCCGGGACGCCGGGCTTGCCGCGGCGGGCCGCGACTTCCTCAGCGGTGAGGTCGCAGACATACGCCTTGCCCTTGCGGATGAGGTCCTGAGCGAACTCGTACATCTTGCCGAAGTAGTTGCTCGCGAAGAAGAGGCCGCCGCCGTGCGGACCATCCCAGTCTGCGCCGAGCCACTTCACATCGCGCTTGATCGAATCGACGTACTCCTGCTCTTCCTTGGCGGGGTTGGTGTCGTCGAACCGCAGGTTGAACTTCCCCCCATACTTCTTCGCGAGGCCGTAGTTCAGGCAGATGCTCTTGGCATGGCCGATGTGCAGATAGCCGTTGGGCTCGGGCGGGAAGCGGGTGTGGACGCGGCCCGGGGCGGGGGGCCACTTTCCGGAGGCGTTGTCGGCATCGATGATCTGCTCGATGAAGTTCGGCGGGCGCGAGGCGGGGGTAGAAGGAACATCCGAGCTGCCGGACGGGGCGGGAGAGTTTGGCAAGTTGGGCGCGGTCATAGGGGCGGATTCTACGGCTGCCTGCGCGGCCACTCACTTTGCTGCGGCGATCAGCCCCCCACTGCCCGCAGGCAGGTGTCAATCCGCTTCAGGCACGAGAGCTTGCCGAGTGCGGCCATGGTTTCGCCGAGGCCGGGGCTGACGGCGGCTCCCGTGAGGGCGATGCGGAGGGGCTGGGCGATGGGGCCGGGGTTGGGCAGGGCGTGGGCCTGCGCGAAGGCATCGAGGTGCGCGGCGAGTCCGGCCGGCGTGAAGTCAAGCATCGCGTTGAGCGATTCGCGGAACTCGCGCAGCAGTGTGAGGCCGCGCCGGTCATCTGCGAGCATGTGCTTCTCCACAGCCTTCGCATCGAAGTCCGACGCATCATCATCGCGGAACATGAAGCCGGCGGACTTCAGGCCGTCGCGGAGGGTCTTGGCCCGGGGCTTGATGGCCGCGGCGAGGATCGCGAGGCGGTCGCGCGGGATCGCGGCGAGTCGCGCATGTGAGGCGGGCTCGAACTCGGCGAGCCATGCGAGCATTCGGTCGGCCAGCATCTCATCGCTCATCGCGCCGATGTAGTCGGCGTTGAAAGAGAGCAGCTTGGCGCGGTCGAACTTGCTGTTGGTCTTGCCGATGCGGTCGATGGCGAAGTTCTGCGAGAGAAAGGCGTTGTCGAACTTTTCGAGGTCCTTGCCATCGGGCAACTTCATGCCCGGGTTCCAGCCGAGCAGCGCGAGGTAGTTGCAGATGGGCTCGGGGAGGTAGCCCGCGGCGCGGAAGTCCGCGACTTCGATCTCGGGGAGCGCGACGTTGTAAACACGCCCGATCGCTGACGCGACCTCAAGCGCGTCGTTGTCCTTGGCGAGAAAGCCGGCGACATCCGCAGCGGCGACATTGAGGCGCTGGGCAAGGACATCGGGCGTGAGCGCGGGCTCCTGCTTGATGCGGGCCTGGATCGCGGCCCGCGCCGCCTTGGCCTTGTCGCGCTTGGACATCTTGGTGCCATCGACATTGAAGATCAGTGGCATGTGCGCATAGACGGGCGTGCGGAAGGGCTGGCCGTTATCGAGGCGCTTCAGCGCCTTCTGCATGGCGACGTGCCGCGGCGTGTTCGCAAGATGCTCCTGCGCTCGCATGACGTGCGTGACGCCCATCAGCTCATCATCGATGACGACGGCAAAGTGATACGTCGGGAAGCGGTCGGCCTTGAGAATCACAAAGTCGTCGAGCTCGCCTGCGGCGATCCGCACATCTCCCAGAACCTGATCCGGGACGATGATCTCCTCGTGCAGCGCGAGGAAGCGCACCACGTGCGGCTCGCCCCGCTGGGCCCGCTCCCACCGTGCGGCGTTGAAGACGCCGGGCTGCACATCCGCAGGCCGCTCATAGCGATACGTCTGCTTCGCGGCGACGGCGGCCTTGCGCTTCGCCTCAAGGTCCGCGGCGTTCTCAAAGGCGGGATACGCGCGACCAGCCTTCACCAGCGACTCGATGTACGCGTGGTACGTCGGCACGCGCTGGGCCTGGAAGTACGGCCCGACCGGGCGGGCGTTCGCACCGATCACCCGCCCATCCGCGAGCGTCAGCGCGGGGCCGTCGTCCCACTCGATGCCGAGCCATGCGAGGTCTTCCAGGATGCCGCGGGCCGATTCATCGCTGCTGCGTGCCTGGTCGGTGTCTTCGATGCGGATCATGAATCGTCCGCCGTGGCGCTTGGCGTATGCCCAGCAGAAGAGCGCGGAGCGTGCACCGCCGATGTGGAGATGGCCGGTGGGCGATGGCGCGAAACGCGTAACGACGTGATCGGAGGCGGTCATGGGATCAGAGGGTAGGAGAGCGAACGAAAAAGGCCCCGGCTCGGTGCCGGGGCCTTTGTGCAATCGGTTGCGATATCGAGAAGCCGGGTCACTGACCGACCGGCTTCTCCTCCTCGACGATCGGCTCGGGGCACGGCAGGCCGGCCTCCTTGAGCAGTGCATCGATCTTTGCCGCCTTGTCGGCGAGCTTGCCGCCCGGGTGCAGCCCGTTGTGACGGACCTTCCCGGCCGGATCGATAATCGCCACGTGCGGGATGCCGCGGACTCCATAGGCGGGGTTGAAGACCTCCTGATCGCTGAACGCGACGGGCCAGGTGACCTCCATGTCCTTCACGAAGCCGACCATCAACTCCTTCTCCTTGGCCGGGTCACCCTTGGTGTCGGTGCGTTCGCGGGTCTTGGGGTTGGAGTGCGAACCCTGGATGCTGGTCACACCGAGGATCGTCACCGGGTATCCCTCATAGCGCTTCTGCAGTTCGCGCACGTTCGGGAAGCTGCCGATGCATGGTCCGCACCATGTCGCCCAGAAGTCCACCACCACGACGCGGCCCTTCAGGTCCGCGAGGCTCTTGATCTTCTCATCGGTGGACCAGTTGAAGGTGATCGCCGGAGCGGGGTTGTCCATCAACTGGCCCTTGGCGAACGGGCCATCGAGATACGCCAGCGAACGGTTGAGGTACTTCACCAGCGACGATTCGGTGCCATCCTCGGACTTCGGCGATGCGGCAATGGCGGTCTCAACCGCCTTGACCGTCTTCGTGCGGATGCGCTCCTTGACGGCGGCGTCGATCTTGTCATCCTCGGAGACGGTGTCAAAGAACCCGACCGTTGATGCTGCGGTCGCGGGCGAGAGCTTCTTGCTCAGGAGCGGCTCGACGGCCTCGATCAGCTTCGCTTCGCGCGCCACCTCATCATCAATGAACCCCAGGCGACGGAAGACATCCCCGCCCTCGGTCTCAGACTCCAGCAACTCGCCCACCGCCGGGTGCATCACCGCCTTCTTGTACGCCGCGGCGATGCCGACCTGCTGCTCGCGCCGCGCCTCGGGTGTCCGCTCCGCCGCGTCGGGGTAGTTCACAACGCAGAGCATCGCCGCGCGAGCGCCATCGGCATCCTTTGCCTCGGCCAACTCAGCCAGCCGCGGCGCGATCACCTTCTTCGTCTCGGGAAGCCGGGTGAACAACCCTGCCCGGCTGAGCTTCTGAAGCTGCGCGATCGTCGCCTCTTCGAGCGAGATCGTCGCGATCCCCTCTTCCGCCGCGGCCTTCATCGCCCGCGTGGACTCCGCCCGGTCCGTCGATGACTTCCCGGCATCCTGCACCTTGGTGATGAGTGCATCGATCTGCTCGTCGGTCGGAGGTGCGCCCAACACGGACGAAGTCATGCCCATCGCCGTTCCGGCGGCAAGGACGGTGGCCAGAAACACGTTTCGAAACGCTCGCATGTGAAGCTCCTGCCCGCCTCCCGCTGAATCGTTCGCATCCGGCCGCTCCCAGACGGCGGCCGATTCGTACATTGTGACCAATCTGTACCCCCCAACGCAAGTCCCGTTGCCCAAGGCGGGAGTTGCAAACCACCTGCGAAGTCTGGTAGGATCCCGCTCGGGATCGAACCGGCCAGGGAAGGCCAGGAATGCTCGCATGGGCCCTCCTCTTCCGGTGCTCACCCTGCTTGGCCTGCTGTGCGCGATGGCCGCACACCCCGCGGCCAAAGGCCTACCCGCGCTCGCTCAGTCCACACAGCACGCCGCCCCGACCACCCCGCCCGGCACGAGCGGCCGGCCGGTTACCGCGCGCAAGGTGCTGCACCTTCACGTTCGGGGCGACCTCGACAGCCTTCGACTCGCGCGCGACTTTGCCGAAGCGCTGGCCACCGCCCGTGCGGATGGTGTCGAAGTCGTCCTGCTCGAACTCTCCGGTGATCGATGGCGGGCCGATGTCGTCCACGCCATGTCCAAGGCGCTGCGCGAGGCCCCGAGCCCCGGGAGCCCGCCTCATGCGAACTCCCGGCGCATCCTCGCGCTGCTCGATGATGAAGTGGACCGGCGGGTGGGCTTCGGACAGGCCGCGCTCGCGATGCTCGCCGATGCCTGCACGCTGACGCCGCGAACGAGCATCACGTTCGAAGCTTCGGACGATCTTCGATCGACCGCCTCCCCTGAGACGGATTGGGAGCGAGTTGATCGAGAGTTGCAGGGGATGATCTATCTCGCAGCGAAGGATCGACAGGCCGATGTGCTGCTCGCCGCGTTGCTGCCGAGGCCTTCCGGCCCGCTCTGGGCCGCGCCCGCGCCCGATCCCGCCCTGCCCTGGCGGCTGACGACCAATCGCCCCGAGCACGCCTCCGCAGCATTGCTCGTTCCTGTTGAGGTAGAGGGACGCCTCGCACGCGTCCAGGTCGATGGCACGCTCGCTGTGCGTCTGGGCATCACGACCTGCCAGGCAAAGGATGTCGGGCAGTTGCTGGCAAGCCAGGACCTTCGCGCCCGGCCCATTCTCCGCAGGGAACTGGTGAGCGGCTTGAACGATGCGCGCACCCGGCTCAACCGGCTGGTGCAGCAACTCGACGACGGGCTGCGCGCCGTGAGCATCGACCTCGCGCAGGCGAGCAAGCTCCGCGGCCAGGATGCGCCGCGCCAGAAGCGGGAGGCGGGGGACCGTTCCGGCCGCGCAGTCACCGAGGCCGAGCGGCGACTGCTCGATGCCGAGGCCGTGATGACCTACTATCCGGAACTGCTGGCCGATCTCCCGCCGGGACGCACGCCGATCGGACAGGACCCCGAAAAGCACCCCATGCTGTGGCGGTGGCGATTCCAGGACCTGCGGAACGAGATCGACACGCTCCGGGCCTCGGCCGAGGCTCTCTCGCGGACGCCGTGACGAGGCCGCTTCGCGCGCCGACAATAGCCCATGGAACCCACCGGATCCCCAGCGCCCCATCCGCACATGCAGGATGCCCGCGCCATCGCGCACACCAGAACCCTCTTCTGGCACAACGTGGTGCGCGAGATGCTCAACGACCTGTCGATCATGTGCCAGACCCACCCGGACCTGTTCGACGGCCGATTCGGGATCGTGACCCATCAGGGCGTCCGCGTGGGCATCAAGAGCATCTTCCCGCTGTTTGCCTGCAGCATCCCCGGCACCTCGTGGGAGCGCGAGGCATCCGTCGCCGTCCAGTGCACCGTCTTCCGGATCGCAACCCCCGATGGCGAGATCTACACGCTCCCCGTCCACGAGATCGCGGCGGTGCACTCCATGACACCGGAGCTCATCGAGCAGATGTCCCGGGCGGAACAGGAGATCGAAGGGGACCAGGAGGGGGAGAAGCGTCCCTTCGGGCTCGCCGCCTTCACTGCCCTCCCCAAGGTGCCGACGCCGGGCCTTGAGGCCGAGTCAGCGATCTGAACCCACGCCGCCGGAGGCCCCCGAGGAATCCGCAACCCGGGTACGGAACGAACATACGCTTGCTCGAAGGGTCGGGTCCGTCTCCTACGGTGCCCCGGCGACATCGAATCCCGGGTCCCCGGGCGTCACCGCGAGGGTATCTCCGACCATGGCCCAGCCCACCACGCTCATCGCCATCCCCGTCTACAACGAGGAGAAGTACGTCTGCCGTGTGCTGGCCCATGTGCTGGAGTACGCCGATGACGTCCTGGTCATCGATGACGGCTCCACCGACCGCACGACCACCCTGCTCCCGAAGTTCCCTGTCGATGTCATCCGCCACGCCGTCAACCGCGGCTACGGTCGCTCGATGCGCGACGCCTTCGACTGGGCGCGGCTCAATCGCTACGACTGGGTCATCACCATGGACTGTGATGAGCAGCACGAGCCCACCGCCATCCCCACGTTCGTGCAGGCCGCCCGCGAGAACCGCTGGGATGTCATCTCCGGCTCTCGCTATCTGCGCCGCGACGATGCGATCGACTCGCCCCCGCCCGAACGGCGCAACATCAATCACCTCATCACCGATGAGATCAACCAGCGCCTCGGCATGAATCTGACCGACTCTTTCTGCGGCTTCAAGGCCTATCGGGTCGATGCGCTCAAGCGTCTGAGACTCAGCGAGAACGGGTACGCCTTTCCCATGCAGTTCTGGGTGCAGGCGGCCGCGGCGGGTCTGCGGATCACCGAAACCCCGGTGAAGCTCATCTATAACGATCCCAACCGGACCTTTGGCGGTCCGCTGAACGATGCCGACACCCGGCTGCGCCACTATCGCCAGGTTCTCCATTGCGAGCTCGAACGGTGCGCCGACAGGCTTCCTCCTTCCTCGCTCGACGGCATCGATGCGGGCTGCAGGTGCGGCTGAGCGGCCGGCCCGCCCGCGATCGGCTCTTCAGCCCACCCCCTTCCCTACGCTCTGTGCAGCGATGACACCCGCATGCGATGAAGCAGAGAGTGGCAAGGCGTGCCCGGCGAGCGACGCCGCGGAACTGATCATCCGGCCCCAGCCCGGCGCATGGCGAGCCGCCGTCTCTTCGTTCGCAACCAACACCCAGAAGAGCGAGTTCCGCCGGCAGCTCGGCCTGCCGCACGATCGGCCGGTGATCATGTCCGGCCATCAGGCCCAGATCTGGCACCCGGGGATCCTCGCCAAGCTGCTGGCGATGGATGCCGCCGCTCGGGCGACCGTTGCAACTCCCGCGTGGGTCGTCGTCGATCACGATGAGAACGAGCCGCTCCGCATACGCGCACCGTTCATCGATTCCCAGGGCCGTCTCGCCGCGGCCGAGTTTGGCCCCGCGAAGCGCGACAACGGTACACCCGCCTGCCGAGAGCCCGCCTGGACCCCGAGCGTGGATTGGTCTCTCCCCGCCGGAAGCCAGAGTGCAGCCCCCGGTGTCCACGCCGGGCTGGCGAGGGTCCGCGCGGCCCTTCTGCGGCACGCCGGCGCTCCGAACGCGGCATCGCAGGCCGCGGCGGCGGCGTTCGATCTTGCACGAGACCTTGCACCTCCCCCAGCCCTTGTTCCCGCGACATCGCTCGCCAGGACGACGCTCTTTGCACACTTGGTCGCCAGGATGCGCGAAGATCCCCGCGCCTGCGCGGAGTCGCACAACGCCGCCGTGCGCGCGTTCCCCAGCGAACGCATCGCGCCACTGACGGTCGATGGCGACACGGTGGAACTCCCGCTCTGGACGCTCGGACCGGCCATGGGCTCGCCGCGCCGCAAGGTGCACTCCGCGCAACTCGCGAGTCTGCCGATCGACAGCCTCGCGCCCCGCGCGCTGCTGCTGACCGGGCTGATGCGGCTTGCCGGGTGCGAGCTGTTCATCCACGGGCTCGGCGGGGAGCGATACGACCGCATCACCGAAGTGTGGCTGGAGAACTGGCTGGGCCAGCGGCTCGCCCCAACGGCCATGGCGACCGCGACCATGCACCTTCGTGTTCCTGGGTGCTGGCCGTCGGAGCAGTCGATCGCTCACGCATCCTGGACGGCCCACCACGCCAGGCACGACCCCAGTCTGCTCGGCGATACCGGCCGCGCACGCCGCAAGTCCGATCTGATCGAGCAGATCCGGCAAGCCCCGCGCAAGAGCCGCGAGCGACTTGAGCTCTATCGCTCGCTCCACAGCCTCCTGCGGGAATCTCACGCCGAGCACGCGCCAACCCTGTCCTCACTCGATCGCGATGCCGCGGCGATGCAGGTGCGATCAAGCGAAGCGGCGATCGCGTCGGACCGGACATGGGCGTTCCCGCTCTTCGAACCGGACCAGCTCGCTGCGCTGCGAGCAAGCATCCACGCTCACTTCGCGTGACCCGGAGCCGGAGCCGGAGCCAGAGCAAACAGTGCGATCGCCGAGGCTACGGCGACATTCAGCGAGTCGGCAGGCGCGCCGCTCGGACCGATCGGCATATCGATGCGCACGCGGGCATCGGTCTTGGCCATCGCGGTTTCGGTCAGGCCCGTCCCCTCGGTGCCCATCAGGATCGCGCACCGCTTCGCAACAGGCTCTCCTCGCAGACCTGCGGCACGTCCCCCCGCTCCTGCTGCCACGTCGCGAATGTCACGCGATCCCGGACCCGGTGTCATGGCGAGCAATTCAATCCCCGCCTCCCGGAGCCGGTCGAGATCACCGGGCCAGCTTTCCAGCCGAGTCCAGGGAATGAGCAGCGCATGCCCCGTCGATACACGCAGCGCCTTGCGGTACAGCGGGTCGGCAGTCCCCGGCGACAACAAGACCGTCACACCCGCGCCGCCAAGCGCTGCGGCGTTCCGAAAGATCGACCCGATGTTGTCGTGGTTGTACAGATCCTCCAGCACCACAAACGGCCCGCCCCGCCCCAGCAGTTCCTCCAGCCTGGGCGGCCGCGGCCGGATTCCCGCCCCCAGAATGCCCCGATGGATGTTGAACCCGACGATCTCATTGAGAACGCCCGGGTCGGCGACATAGACCGGAATGTCATCCGGGAGCGACTCGATCACATCGCGCAAGATCTCCACACGGTTCGGAGCGATGAACAGGGATCGAGCGCGATACGTGGATTCGAGCAGCCGACGGACAACCAGCTCGCCCTCGGCGATGAACAGGCCGCGATGCCCCTCGGGGTCAAACGGGTCCGCCCGCTGAAGCAGCTCGTGATCGCGCAGGTTGCGATAGTCCGCAACGCGGGGATCGTCGAGGGAATCGATGGTGACGAGTCTCACGGAGGCGGGGGGGCGAGGGTATCAGCCCAGCTTCTTGAGGCGCATCTGCAGTTCGTCAACGTTGGGGGAGGACTCGATCGCGGTGCGGACGTGGATGTACTCGCCCTCGACCAGCTCCACCAGCGACTGGTTGAAGTCCTTCATCCCCATCTGCTGCGCTTCGATCGTGTTGAAGTACTCGCGAAGGTCGCCCTCGCGGCCCTCCAGGATGTGCTTCCGCACGACCGAGTTGTTGATGAGGATCTCCAGCGCGGGGATGCGGTGAATCTCCGGTCGCAGCGTCGGCAGCAGCTTCTGATACACAAACGCCCGCATCTGATACCCCAGGATCTTGCGGACCTGCTCGACCTCCTCCTGCTCGAACAGGCCGTAGATACGGCTGAAGGTCTGCGTGGTGCTCGACGCGTGGATCGTTCCGTACACAAGGTGGCCCGTCTCGGCGGCGTGCAGCGCGGCCTCGAAGGTCTCCTTGTCGCGCATTTCGCCGACGAGCACGATGTCCGGATTCTCGCGGACCAGCGCACGCAGCGCGATCTTGAAGTCCAGGCAGTCGATGCCGATCTCGCGCTGATTGACCGTCGCCTTCTTGTCGTTGAAGATGTACTCGATCGGGTCTTCGATCGTCACGATGTGCACCGGCTTGCGCTCGTTCACGTAGTCGAGCATCGCTGCGATCGTCGTCGACTTACCCGAGCCCGTCACGCCGCACAGCAGCACGATGCCCTGGGGCTGCATGGCGATCTCAGACATGATCGGCGGGAGGTACAGCTCATCAAACCGCCGGATCTTCGACGTGATGAGTCGTGCCGCGACGGCCAGCTTGCCGCGAGCCTGGAACAGGTTCACACGGAAGCGGTTGGATTCGTCGTAGTCGTACGCAAAGTCCACCGAGCCGAAGTGCCGCAGGTCCTTGAACTGCTCCTCATCGAGGATGTGCTTGGCGATCGCCAGGAACTCCTCGCTCGTCACCGGCGTCGTGTCCAGCGGCTTGAGCGCGCCGCGAAGCCGGATCTTCGGCTTCTGACCCGTCTTCATGATCAGGTCCGACGCCTCGAATTTGATCGCGGCCTTGAGGAAGTCGCCAAACCGCGTCTCATGCGGATCGTGCTTGGCATCGGGGTCGAGCGTGACATGCCCCGCGTGGTGCGGCGCGGACGAGAGGGAGTCTGAGGAAACGCTCATGGCGGGCCCGTTCTTGGCGCTCTGCGCGGCGGCACCATCAACGGGGCCGGCGGAGGACGCGGTTGCTTGGTCGTTCAGCACAGATTCTGACGGCCCCCGCGGGCCGCTCCTTGGAGTGTACACCACACTTCCCGCCGTTCGAAGCCGCGGGCATCGCCCCCCGCACGCTCATCCGGGAGCGGGCGGGTCACCAGTACAGGCCGGGCTGTCACATGGCCGGCACTGCCGATACGACAAAAAGCGTCCCGCGGATTCGGGATGAACTCCCCCCGAGGCGCCCGGATCGACGAAAAAGGGCCCCGTGGTTCGCACGGGGCCCTTGGGGGGGTTGATCGGTTTCTCGCGAGGAATCAGTTCAGAGCCACAAGCTGCTCGAACTTCTCCTCCGGAGGGCGCGGCTGCTGGCCGGCCTGAGCAGCCTGCCCGCCCTGCGCCGCCGCGGCGGCGGCTTCCGCGGCCGCCTGGGCCTCCTCGGCCTTCTTGGTGCCGAGGAACTTGGCCTCCAGTTCAAGGCGGATCTTCTCCATGGCCTTGTTCTGGATCTGGCGGACGCGCTCCTTGGTGACGCCGATGATCTGCCCGACCTGCTCGAGGGTCATGGGCTTCTCTTCGGTGCCGGATTCAAGCCCGAAGCGGTGCTCGATGACCGTCCGCTCGACCTGGGTCAGGTCGGCCCGGTTCTCGAGAACGATGCGCTTCACCTCTTCGGCCGCATCACGCTCGAAATCGGCCCGCTTGGTCTCGAGGAAGTTCGAGCGCTCAAGCTTGGGGTCAAAGTCGGTCGGGAAGCGCTGACGATACTTGCTGAGCTTCATGCCCTGACGGCTGAACGCCTTCAGGATCGCCCGGCAGGCATACGTCGAGAACTTGTAGCCGCGGCCCGCATCGAACTTGTCGACCGCGCGGAGCAGAGCCATGTTGCCCTCGCTGACCAGGTCCGCGAAGTCGACCTCGCTCATGCGGGTCCTCTTGGCCATGGCCAGAACCAGCGCGAGGTTGGTCTCCGCGATCTGCTCGCGGATCATCTCGGACTTGCGGTACCAGCGCAGGATCTCCTGCGCCTGCTCCGGCGTGGGCTTGCGGGTATCACTCGCCCAGATCGCCTCCTGGAAGCGAGCGACCTTGAAGCGGGCGAAGTTGAACTGGTGGAACAGCACCTTCTCCTGCGCGCCGGTCAGGATCACCTGCTGGGTGCTCTTGACAGTCCGGCTGCGGCCGGGAGACAGGTCGTCCATCACCGGGTGATACCACGAGGTATCCGGCTTGGCGATATCCGCGCCCTGCTGATAGATCGCCTGCTCGGCGTCCTTCTCGACGAATGCCGGAGAGTCGATGTAGTCCTGCGGGTTCGCGGGGTTCAGCAGCGAAGCCAGGAGTTTCTCGTCCTCCTTGCTCAGAGCGCGCTTGACGCCCCGGGTGGCCACGCCACGGGAACCGGCTTCCACCGGCGCGGACGAGAACTGCACGCGGGTTTTCCGACGGTGCTGTTCGAGGGGGCTTGGAGTTGACATGTTTACCACTTCTGCACATTCCTAGGGGCCGTTCGCCCCGCAAAGCCGAATCGGTCTTGGACCGGCTCTCGGCCCGGGAGACGGGGGCGATCTTGATCGACCCGACTCCCGGATTCCCCGCACACTTCCTTTGCCCTGTCCCGAACGCACTCAAACGGGTGTTCCCTCGTACCGTTGCGTTCCGACCAGTCTTAGCGAAATGTGCTGTTCTCGTCTCTGTACGCAGCTTTCCGTCGCAGCGTTCAGATTACCTTTCTTTCCAAACTTACCCAGTTCCGATAGTAACGACTGACTCCAATTCCTCACACATTTGTCCGGCTTCGATTCAACCCTTGAACGCCGCCGGATTCAGGTTTCCGCTCTTGTATATGGGTAAACGAGCAAACTGTTCCCGGAAAACCACGCACGTACGAACAAACACCCTCAATTGGGTGATTCTCGACTCGCATCCTTGCAAAAGGCTCAGGTACATACCCCACCCACCCCCAACTCCGTCGGGCGGCGGGCCGAACTCAAACGCGGTTGACGGCTTTCGCCACGACGCGTAGGCTCGCCCTATAACGTATTGCCGTCGCCCGCACCCGTGGGGTGTTTGCGACGGCGGCCGCAATGTACCCGATGCCGCGAGTCTCTGCAAGGCGAGCCGGGAAAACATGTGGAATTCGCCAAGATTGCTATCAAAACCCTACCTGCCAGGGCTCTCCTGACAGGACCAAGGAGGAGTTTCGATGCCCTTCACCCTCCCCGCTCTGCCCTACTCGTTCGAGGCCCTTGAGCCCAACGTCGATGCCCGCACGATGGAGATCCATCACGGGAAGCACCACAAGGCCTATGTCGACAACGCCAACAAGGCGCTCGAAGGCACCAAGTGGGCGGACATGCCCGTGGAGGAGGTCGTCCGGCAGCTCGCCGATATCCCCGAGAACATCCGCACCGCCGTCCGCAACAACGCCGGCGGACACGCGAACCACTCCCTCTTCTGGAAGATCATGGCCCCCGCCGGTATAGGTGGCGGCGGTGAGCCCACCGGTGAAGTCGCCAAGGCCATCAACGCCGCCTTCGGGAACTTTGCCCACTTCAAAGAAGAGTTCGCCAAGGCCGCGACGACACGCTTCGGCTCGGGCTGGGCGTGGCTGTGTGTCAAGCCGGATGGCTCTGGTGTGCAGATCTGCTCCACGCCCAACCAGGACACGCCCCTCATGGGCCAGTCGATCGCCGGGTGCGGCGGCAAGCCGATCCTCGGGCTCGATGTGTGGGAGCACGCGTACTACCTGCACTACCAGAACCGCCGCGCCGACTACATCACCGCCTGGTGGAACGTCGTGAACTGGGCGGAAGTCGAGAAGAACTTCAAGGGCTGAGCCGGACCCGTCGCACCACTTCACGCGCGCACATGACACCCGACAACCCTCCACGCGATGACGCCCAGGCCGCGGATGATGTGGCGGGCGTGGCGATGGTCGGACAGCCCAGACTCAGCCGCATCGGACTGATCATCTGGCTGGGCATGCCCATCCTCATCGTGATCGGTCTGTGGTTCATGATGGACCGCTCCCGCGGCCAGCCGCGCCCGGATATGTCCGGAGCGCTCGGACCCGGTCAGCGAGCGCCGACCGGCGGGGAAGCCCCACCTCCTTGAGCCGCCGTCTGCGGGCCTGTGCCCGGCAAGTCCGATAATCCTGACGGGTCGCGCGCTGAATTGCTCACGAATCCGGCGCGAGCGAGCCGATGGCCAATGTTCCGAGGTTCTCGGAACCGTCGGAGTTCTACTTATGCGAAGCGCAGATGAACGCATCGAGTCGATGGAGAGACAGGTACGCACGTACCGCGTCTTGGTCACTCTGACGTTCGCGCTGCTGATCATCTCCCACCGCCACACCGTGGTCCGGTGGGTTGATTCGGTCGGCAACTGGTTCGGAGCGGTCGCCAGCGCGCGGGCGGATCAGTAACAGGCGGAGCCTGCACTCACTGACCAGACAGTTCTCTGAGGTCCGGCCGGATGGCCGCGGTTGCCCCGCGCCCGCGGCCCGAAGCGCCCCGCGCCCGACTACCCTCAGCCCATGAGTCGAACCTGCCAGGCGGGCACTATCCACATCGGTTCCGGTCAGCCGCTGTGCATCATCGCCGGCCCGTGTGTCCTTGAGAGCTTTGAGCTGGGCATGGAGATCGGGCGAACCGTCCGCGATCTCTGCCGCGGCCTCGGCCTCAGCTACATCTTCAAGGCCAGCTTCGACAAAGCCAACCGCACCAGCATCGACTCCCCCCGCGGCCCCGGCCTCGAGCAGGGCCTCGCGTGGATCGCCAGGATCGGCCGCGAACTCGGCGTCCCAACGACCACCGACATCCACGACCCCACCCAGGCCGAGCCCGCCGCCCGAGCAATCGATCTGCTCCAGATCCCAGCGTTCCTTTGCCGCCAGACCGATCTTCTCGTCGCCGCCGGCCGTGCGGCCGCCGCACACAGCCGCGGCGTGAACGTCAAAAAGGGACAGTTTGTCTCTCCCGGCGAAATGGCCGGGCCGCTTGGCAAGCTCGCCGAGGCCGGCTGCACCAACGTCATGCTCACCGAGCGGGGCACGTTCTTCGGCTACGGCCGACTCGTCAACGACTTTCTCGGCATCGCCGAGATGATGGAACTGGGCGCCCCGGTCTGCTTCGACTGCACGCACTCAACCCAGCGCCCCGGCAAGGGCGAGGGCGGCAAGGTGACCGGCGGCGAACCCCGGTTTGCCCCCCTGCTGGCCAACGCCGCGGCAGCGATCGGTGTGCACGCGTTGTTCATGGAGTGCCACCCCGAGCCCCGCACCGCCCTCTCCGATGCCGCGACGATGCTGAAACTGGCAGACATGCCGCGGGTGCTGGGACAGGTCGCGGCCGTGAGGAAAGCGATCGACTGAACTTCGTAAGCAGATTCAAGAGGCAATCGGGCGTGTTCGCACGACCACGCGATCATCAACCACCCTTGCGACAACGATGACCGGGAGGTGCATTGTCGCGTCCGGGAGTGACTCGATGTAGGCCAGTGCCCTGACGGCATGGTCAGCGGAGACATGGCCCGGCCTGAGGTAGACGATCGAAGTGCACTTCTGCCGATTGAGGATCGCGAGCTGGCCGAAATCACGGTCGTGAGTGAGTACCGTCCTCGAAGTCGCAAGAGCCGCCTCAAGGATCACCGTGTCGGGCTTTCCATTCAATCCGGCATCATGGGCAGTGACAACATCCGATCCCCGCGCTCGCAGCCACTCAATGATCTGCGGGTGGATGTTCTCGTCCGTCAGAACGCGTGCCAGCAGACCATTCACCCTGCCATCCTCGGGGGAAGATTCACATCCTGCCGGACGGCATCAGCCGCATAGCCCGCAGCCTGCTTCACATCCTCGAGCGTCAGCTGAGGATACATCCGAACAACATCCGCCGGGCCAGCCCCGCTGGCAAACAGTTCGAGGATGAACTCGACGCTGATACGGGTCCCCTTGATAACGGGCTTGCCGCTCAGAATCGTCGGATCGGACACGATGCGCGGGTACATGATGAGATTCTACGTCACCGGCAAGGCTCGGTGGTACCGCGGCGCCCTTCAGCCGTCGATGCTCCAGCGGCCTCCCTACGATTGTGGACTTTGGCCCGAACCGCTTCAAAAACCCGCTCCAAGCCCGTGCCCGAGGACATTTCCTCAGTCGCGTTCGTCTCCCTCGGCTGCCCCAAGAATCTGGTCGACTCCGAGAAGATGCTCGGTCTGCTCGCCGAGGATGGCCTGGCTGTCGTCGCGGCCGATGCCGAACGCGGCGGCGCGGACGCCATCGTCATCAACACCTGCGGCTTCCTGGAAGCCAGCAAGGATGAGTCGCTCGAGGTCATCCACGATGCGATCCGCGCAAAGGAAGAGGGCCGGGTGCAGCGCGTCGTCGTCGCCGGGTGCCTCGTCCAGCGGCACCGCGCCAAGCTGCTCGAATGGGCCCCGGGAATCGATGCCCTCATCGGCGTCTTCGATCGCGACAAGATCGTCGAGGCTGTCCGCGGCGGAACCTCCCAGGCGCGCGCGAAGATCGACGCTGACGGCCCGAAGTACTGGATCGCCGGCAATGCCCTCGTCGCCGCCAAGGACCGAGGCCTCAAGACCACCGGCCTCACCGTCAACGGCAAGGACGGCACCGGGATTGGGTACTTCGAGGACGACTCCGCCCGCCTGCGGATCACGCCGCGGCACTATGCCTATCTGCGCATCAGCGAGGGGTGCAACCAGAACTGCGCGTTCTGCACAATCCCGTCGATCCGCGGCAAGATGCGCTCCAAGCCGCTCGACCGCATCGCCGCCGAGGCGCGCGAGCTCCTCGCCGATGGTGCATTCGAACTCAACCTGATCGGCCAGGACACCACCAGCTACGGCGATGACATCGGGATGGGCATGACCAAGGGCGGCAAGGGAGGGCTGCCCGCGCTTCTGCACTCTGTCTCTGACGCGATCGATGAAGCCGGCGGCGGCGGCTGGGCGCGGCTCATGTACGCCTATCCCACCAACTTCTCCGATGCGTGCATCGATGCCATCGCGGAACTCAGCTGGCTCGAACGCAAGGGCGGGAAGGGTGGGTATGTCCTGCCCTATATCGATATCCCGCTCCAGCACGCCTCCGACAACATGCTCACGGCGATGCGCCGGAACGTGAAGGCCAAGCAGCAACGCGACCTGATGCTGCGGCTCCGCAAGCGCATCCCCGGGATCGCGATCCGGACCACCTTCATTTCGGGCTTCCCCGGCGAGACCGAGTCCGACCACCAGCAACTCCTCGAGTTCGTCGGCGAGATGAACTTCGAGAACATGGGCGTCTTTGAGTATTCCCACGAAGAAGGGACTGTCGCTGGCACCCTGGAAGAAGACCCCAAGTTGGCGGTGCCCGCGGAGGTCAAAGCCCGCCGCCGCGGCGAGTTGATGGAACTCCAGCAGCGCGTTGCCTTTGCGCGCAATGCCGCGATCGCCGCCGAGTTCGACGAGCGCAAGCCCGCCGCCGGCGGACGCAGACTGGACGTCCTGATCGATCAGGTGACCCGCACCAAGGGCCGGAAGACCACCGGAGTCGCCAAGGGCGGCGGTCTGTACGTCGGCCGGACTTACTTCCAGGCCCCGCAGATCGACGGGGTCACCTTTGTCCAGTCTTCCCGGGACCTCAGCCCGGGCGAGGTGATCCGGTGCGTCGTGGTCGGGAGCGACGGCTACGACCTGATCGCAAAGCCGGTTGATGAGCTCGAGAAGCGGGTCGGGCTGAAGGTCGTCAAGTAACCCTCTCGGCGCATAGAGAGCGGCGCGCGGGGTAGCCGATAGTCCTGTCGATGCTGCGCCCCGGTCAGGTTGTCGTCTTGTGTGTCCTCGCCCTCCTCACGCTGGGCGTGGTCATGGTCAACTCCGCGGGCATGAGCGTCGACCCGTCTCAGGCGGTGACGGTCGAGTCCATCCTTTTGTCGCGTTCCACGATCTACATGGCGCTGGCCGTGCTCGCCATGGCCATCTGCGCCTTGCTGCCCCTGCGCCGCATCGTCCCCGCCTCATGGCTGGCCGAGGCGGGGAGCACCCCGCCCGAAACCGGCCCCGATGGCCTCATCGTCTCCGGCGAGTTCGCCAAGGGCTTCCTCCGGACCATCGGCGGGCTCTGGCCGATGTGGCTGCTCATCATCGCCATGCTCGGCGCGCTCGCGACTGTGTACCTCCCCGGGATCGGTCGAACGGTCAACGGTTCATCGCGGTGGATCAGCCTCCCTGCACCCGGCCTTGAGTCCATCCAGCCCAGCGAACTCGCCAAGTGGGGCATCGTCGCGATTCTCGCGTGGTACGGCGCGGCGAACATGCACCGGATGCACAAGTTCTGGCGCGGCCTCCTGCCCGGGCTGGTCGCGGGCGGCGCGGTCGCCGGGTTCATCGTCATCGAGGACCTCGGCACCGGCGTCCTGCTGGGAATGGTCGCCTGCGTCATGCTCATCGCCGCGGGCGCCCGACTGTGGCAGTTGGCCCTTCTCGCTCCCGCGCCGCTCACGCTGGTCGCCCTGGCGATCACCTCCAGCCAGTATCGTCGCGACCGTCTGCTCGCGTTCCTCGACCCCTATGCCGATCCGGACGGGATCGGCTACCACATGATTCAGTCGATGGTGGCGGTTGCGAACGGTGAAGTCGCCGGGCGGGGTCTGGGTCACGGCCTCCAGAAGTTCGGCTACCTCCCCGAGGACCGCACCGACTTCCTCTTCGCCATCATTTGCGAGGAACTGGGCGTCGCGGGCGCGCTCGTCGTCGTGGCGCTCTACGGCGGGATGCTCCTGGCGTGCTGGTCGATCATCCGGCGCGAGCAGGCCGCGATGCTCAAGCTGCTCGGCCTGGGCGTGGTCGCCACCGTCGGCATCCAGGCGCTGATCAACCTCGCCGTCGTGACCGGGCTCGGCCCGACCAAGGGCATCGCGCTCCCCCTGCTCTCCAGCGGCGGAACAGGCTGGATCCTCACCGCCGCCTCGCTCGGACTGATCGTCGCCATGGATCGCACGCAGACCGGATGGGTTCCGACCCTGCGATCCGGAACGATCGATCCGCTCGCCACGCACCCCGCTGTGGAAAGCGACGGATCGAGTGTGGCAAGCGAGTCCGCGGCGTCCCTCGCCGCCGAGTCCCCCGCTCCCGACGCCGCCGATGACCACTCGCGCTGGGCCCCCCCGGGCCTGTTTGCTGCGATGACGCTGCCGAGCGCTGCGGACAACGCCGTTGCTTCTCCGCAAGCCGAGGAATCCGCCGCGACTTCGGCCGCGGCAGGCGATGCCGCGATGATGGTCACCGACCACGATCAGGGTCTGCTCTTTGCCTCCACCGATGGTATCGACGACGTCTGCGGTGAAGCCGAGGAAGCCGAGACCGCGGTGATCACCGATGACTGCGAAGAGAGCACCGAGGCACTCGACGCGTGCGACCCCGTAGTCATCACTTCGGAAGCGATGAGCGAGTTCAGCCTTGCACCCGACATCTCGCTCGCGGGATCGCCCACTCAGGGCGAGGAAGTCACCGAGTCGCTGACGATCTCGCTCGACGACCAGTCGCCCGCACCGCGGCCGGAAACCATCGTCGTATCCCAGAGCGATGAACAGATCATCGGCCGACACGTGTAATCAGGGCGGCACACCCGTTGGCCACGCACAGCTTCATCTTCGCGGGCGGCGGCACCGGCGGGCACCTCTACCCCGGGCTCGCAATCGGTACGGAGCTGCGGGCCCTTTCCGACGCACAGGGAAGCAGCGCCCGATGCGTGTATGTCTGCTCCAACCGCCCGCTGGACTCTTCGATCCTTTCCGCCGCGGGTGTCGAGTTCATCCCCAGCCCCGCCAACCCGCTGATCATGCGGCCTCGAGGGATCGTGAAGTTCGTGTGGACATGGGGGCGGAGCATCCGTGAAGCCCGCGCGGTCATCCGCGGCGAGCGCGCCGCACACTCCAGCACGACCGTCGTGGCCATGGGCGGCTTCGTCGCTGCCCCGGTGGTCCAGGCGGCGCGGGTTGAGCGCGTCCCCATGCTGCTGGTGAACCTCGATGCGGTGCCGGGCAAGGCGAATCGGCTGATCGCCCGGCGCGCGATGCGGAAGCCTCTTGGCCTCGGTGCGTTCAGCGCAGCGCGGGTCGATGCGACCTACGCGCGGAACTGGATCACCGTACCGCCCATCGTGCGGCGCGAAGTCCGCCAGCCGCGGGACCGCACCGAGTGCCGCAATCGGCTTGGGCTCGACCCCTCCCGGCCGGTGCTCATGGTCACCGGCGGAAGCCAGGGCGCGCGCTCGGTCAACGAGTTTGTGTACAGGTTCGCTCAATTAGAGGCAGGACAGAAGTCGCTTCGTCGCGGCGGATGGCAGGTCCTGCACCAGACAGGCAAAGATGCTGAGCCGGTGGTGCAGGCCGCATATCAGGCCGCCGGGATCGATGCGAGAGTGCAGGCGTTCAGCGACACAATGGGAGACTGGTGGGGCGCGGCGGATCTGGCAGTCGCCCGCGCGGGAGCGGGGAACGTCGCGGAGGTCTGGGCGACGGGCACACCCACGGTGTTCCTCCCCTACCCGTTCCACAAGGACGATCACCAGAAGCACAACGCGAGGGTGCTCGTGGAGAGCGGTGGCGCGATCATCTGCACCGACCGTGTCGCCGTCGATGCAAACCTCCGCGAGCACGGGGCAATACTGGAAGGCATCATCTCGGACGCTGCTCGGCGCGAGGGGATGCGGCGGTCCCTCACCGCCCTCGGCCCGGCGGATGGGGCCGAACGGGTCGCCAGAGCGTTATGGGAAGCTGCGATCAGCCGGAAGTGAAGCAATCCACGCCCACGCCGGATGGAATCCGACACCCCGGCCCGGATCGTGGTTTAGACTTCCCCAATGAGCGGGACATCCACGAACGGAATGCCGCCGACCGCCGCGAAGACAACTTTGCGATGTGTGCTTCTGCACGCGCCGGGAACGACCGTTCCGACCCCTCTGCTCGCAACCCTTGCCAAGAAGGTGCGCGATGTCGCCTCGTTCACCGACGCGTATCCGGCGCTGGCGGAGATCTTTGCCCTTGGGGGAAACGCCGGGGTCGTGCTGATCTTGGTGGAGCCCGCCGGTCTCAGGGATGCCACCGAGTTGATTGACGCGGTGCGCCTGCACGGACCGCAAACCCAGATGTGGTGGTATTCGCGCGCACATCCGAAGAAGCTCGTGCCAATCGGTCCTGCCGACTCAAGGCCCTGGGCACTCCGAGAGCCGGAGCCTGCCGCTCCGGCCCCCTCCGCCCCCCCGGCCCCCGCGGCCGCGGGCCCCCGACTGGCTTCGACCGTCGGCCCGGAGACCCCCCGGCTCAAGCCCGGTGGGGCCGCCGCGTTCCGCCCCGGCGCGAAACCCCCCAAGTCAGCGAACGCCTCCCCCCGCATCGTCGTACGACCCGGTGGAGGGGTCGGTGTACGCAGACTCAGACTCGTCGGCGAAGATGCGGAGTTGCGTCCGGAGGGTTCCGCGGCCTCTCCCGGCCCTGCTGGCGCTGTGCCGCGGGCGGCGGGCGGCAGCCTGTTGAGGTCTGAATCCGGCCCACCCTCCGACGATGGAGCGTCGCGCACGCCGGTCCTTACCGAAGAAGAACTCCAGATGCTGCTTTCAGACGACGAGCCCAAGGCCACGAATGGCTCTGGCAAAGAGCGGAGCGGACATTGACCCGGTTGGACAACCACAAAGCGCAGGGCGATGACGGGGCAGCTCGCCTCGACCCCCTTGTTCGCGTTGTGCTGGTCGGCCGGAGCGATGTCGAGCGCACGCTGCGCAGAATGAGCGAGATCGAACTCATCCGGGCACGCGAGCCCCTGTCCGCCATCGGTGAAGTCGCTCACCCGATCGATCCTGAATGCCCCTCGCAGACGGTCGTTCTGGTGGCGCCCGGCGCGGTGGCCACGGAGAGGGCCGCGGCATTCTCCGCCGGAATCCGGCGGGCAGACCCCAAAGCCCGCATCCTCGCGCTGGGCGATGCCGATGCGACCAGCTTCGACGGCCGGCTGTCCCATGTCGGTGGGGATTCTGCGAGCCTTCTTTCGCAACTGGCCCTGCTGCCCGAGCAGCCTGAGGTACGCCGATTGCCGGATGTCGAAACCGACCATGCGGACACGGCCGAACAGACAACCTCCGCAGAATCTCAGTCGCTCCCGTCCACCGAGCACGACGATTCGATCCTCAACGCGATGCTCAAGGGCTCCGATGCAGTCGAAGCAGCAATGACTGGCGTGCGCCGCCGGCTTGGCATTCCCAACGCCGCGTTTGTCGCGGCGGCGCGAGTGGGCCCGGAGGGCAAGCCGCCGACCGGCGGCGTCGCAGTGAAGCACGGCGAACGGACTCTTGGCTACCTCGTCGCACCGCGGGCTGATCGCGCACTCGTCGAGGCCGAAGCCGCCGCGCTGGCCCCATGGATCGCGCTCATTGCTCAGCAGGATCAGCTCAAGCGCGCGGCATTCATGGATGAGCTGACCGGCGCATGGAACCGCCGCTACTTCACCAAGTTCCTCGGCGCGGCGATCGACAAGGCACGCTCCGCACGGCACTCGGTCACCGTGCTGTACTTCGACCTTGACAACTTCAAGATCTACAACGACCGCTACGGACACGCCGCGGGCGATGAGATTCTGGTGGAAACGGTGAAGCTGCTGCGGAGCGTGATCCGTCCCTCCGATCGTGTCTGCCGCATCGGCGGGGACGAGTTTGCCGTCATCTTCTATGACCCTGAAGGGCCCCGCGATCCTGGTCGGCAGCAGTCGCCGTCGGACATCGGCCCGATCGCGAGGCGGTTCCAGCAGCAGATCTGCACGCACAAGTTCCCCAAGCTCGGCGATGAAGCCCCGGGCACTCTGACGATTTCGGGCGGCATGGCCGCGTTCCCGTGGGATGGGGCGGATGTGGAGACCCTGCTCGACCGCGCCGATCAGCTTGCGCTGCAGAGCAAGCGCATGGGCAAGAATGCCATTACGCTTGGCCCGGGTGCGGAGCGGGTGTGCCGGATCGACCCCGGCTCAGCCGACCTGGGGATCGACGACTGAGCCTGCGGCGGAGATACAGTTCGCCGCATGGCCGCCTCCACCAACTACGACCTGATCGCGATCGACCTTGATGGCACGCTCCTGTGCCCGAAGGGCGAGGTGTCCGCCGCGAACATCGAGGCGATCCGCGATGCCCGGCACGCGGGGATCTCCATCACCGTCTGCACCGGTCGCGGGTTGATCGAGTGTCGGCACGTGACCTCCCGCATCGAACAGCTCGATCCGGTTGTCGTGGCCGGGGGTTCCATCCTCGCCTGCCCGGTGAAGCAGCGCACCATCCACCGCTTCGCGATGGATGCGCAGTTGGTTCGCGGCCTCGTCGGGCACATGACCTCGCACGGACATGCGGCACTGGTGCTGAAGGACCCCACGGCCACCGCGCCCGGCGACATGGGCAGCAGCGCGGCTGAGCATCGATCCGGGCACGACTACGTGGTCGTCTCGCCAAACGGCTGGAAGGGTGTGGACCCGGTCACGAGGTGGTGGTTCGACACGCTCAAAGTCCCCGTGAAGCTGGTGGCCTCGCTGGATGAAGATGAGCACATCGACCATACCGTGCGCGTGGGCGTCTGCGGCACCAAGGCCGCGACGCAGCCGGTTGCGCAGGAGATTCTCACCACATTCGGCTCCAGGGTGAATCATCATCACTTCGGCGCGGTCGTGCCCGAGAGCGTGACGGGCGACCCCGATCAGCACGTGGTCATCTTCGAGCTCTTCGACAAGGCCGCGAGCAAGTGGAACGCGATCGAGTGGCTTGCGGCCGAGCGGGGTTTGCGGCCGGAGCGCATCTGCGCGATCGGGAACGATGTGAATGATCTCGATATGCTCGCCCGGGCCGGGCTGGGTGTGGCGATGGGGAACGCCATCCCCGAAGCCAAGGCCGCGGCAAAGGTCCACACCAAGGGGAACGATGCGGACGGCGTTGCGCACGCGATCCGGCACGTGCTCAGTGGGAAGTGGTGACGATTGCACGAGGGTGTCACGGGTACGATCCCCGCGTGCAGACGTTGACCGAGATCAAAGAACTATTGGAATCTCGCGGCCTTCGGCCGAAGAAGTCGCTCGGGCAGAACTTTCTGGTTGACCAGAACCTGATCCGCAAGCTGGTGGATGCGTCCGGAGTTGGCGCGGGCTCCCTGGTGCTGGAGGTGGGACCGGGAACGGGGACGATGACCGAAGAACTGCTTGCACGCGGGTGCGAGGTCGTCGCGTGCGAGCTGGATGATGAGCTTGCCGCACTGCTGCGAGAGCGCGTGCCGACGCGGCTGGGACCGGATGAGCAGCACCGATTCACCCTCGTACACGGCGACTGCCTCGACGGCAAGCGCGCCGTATCGGCGAAGATCCTTGCGGCACTCGGCGGGCGTCCATTCTCGCTCGTCGCCAATCTGCCCTATGGGGCTGGGACGCCGCTGATGTCGAACCTGCTGGTCGATCATCCACAGTGCGCGACCATGGCGGTGACCATCCAACGCGAAGTCGCCGATCGACTCGCGGCGGGTCCAGGCTCGAAGGACTACGGCGCGCTGGCCGTTCTGGCGCAGTCGCTCGCCGAGGTCAAACTGCTCGCGAAGCTGCCGGGAGAGTGCTTCT
Source organism: Planctomycetota bacterium (assembly GCA_023432465.1). Classification (GTDB taxonomy): domain Bacteria; phylum Planctomycetota; class Phycisphaerae; order Phycisphaerales; family UBA1924; genus JAHBXL01. The sequence continues at coordinate 66,187 of JAEYUO010000076.1, forward strand.
GGCCGAGGCCGGATGTCACCAGCGCGATGGTGCTGCTGACCCGCCGGAGCGAGCCACTTGCGCAGGATGCTTCTGCCCTCAGCGAGTTCCTGCGCGATCTCTTTGCGCAGAGGCGAAAGCAGATCGGGGCCGTGCTCGGCAAGTCGGTGGACTGGTCGTCCGTTTCACACGCTCCCGGCTGTGAGGGGATTTCCTCAGCCCTTCGGGCGGAGCAGTTATCGGTACCGCAGATTATCGCGTTGGGCCGTGCACTCCGGCGGCTGTAGGCGGCTTCAAGCCCGAACTTTGCCCCCCTGAGCATCCGCGCGAAATCCTCGCGGCGCAGGGTGCTGCGAGCCGAAGCAATCTGCGTGCGATCGTCATCCACATTCCGCTTTCACCACGAACCGGGCATCGACATCCGGCGAAGTTTCCAGTAGTCTGTATCCGTTCCCGGCTGCGCAACGGAGGGTTCTCTCCGGATGAGCGATTCACCGCCGCACCACGCCCATGGTCACGCTTCCGGCAACGGGGGCGGTGGCGATGCGGGAGGTGCGTCGTCTCTGGCCGCGGCACTTGAACCGGTGCTCCGGACCGTCTGCCAGGATCGACTCTCTGCGGTCGAGTGGTTCCGGTCGTCGTGGCAGGCGGGGGGAGCCGCAACAGGCTTTGCGACCTTTCAGGTTGAGGGCGCGGAGCCGGTGCCGGTCGTGGTGAAACTGCCCGTCGGGCCGGCGGAGTTCCGCTGGACGGTTGCGCTCGGCGGCCTGCCCCACGCGGCAGAGAAGCTTGACGATGGCCCGCTGGATGACGGCGGAATGTGTGAAGTGAGCCCGGGGTATGCGTGCGCCATGGGGCCGACGCCACGGGTGTTCGCCGCGGGAACTGTGATCGGCGGGTATGACCTGGCGTGGCTGGTGGTGGAGCGGCTGCACGGGACCCCCGTGTCGGGCTCCATGTCGCGGGCATCGATCGAGTCCATGCTTCGTGCCGCGGCAGACTGGTACGCCCGGGCGGCACGGCTGCGCACCATCGATGGAAGCCGCGGGGTCAAGACCGAGGATTGGGAGGGGCTGCTGGCAAAGGCGCGGGAGGCGATCAAGACGCACCACATCGCCGAGCAGCAGCGCTGGAACCACATCGTGCATCAGGTGCAACGATCGCTCCCGACGCTGTTGCCGAGATGGAACGCGCGACCGATCAACACGTGGTGCCACGGGGACCTGCACCCCGGCAACGCGATGCTGCGAAACGGCTTTGCGGGCAACGGCACCGGCGGGTGCGTGCTCATCGATCTTGCGCTGGTGCACCCGGGACACTGGGTAGAGGATGCGGTGTACCTGGAGCGGCTGCACTGGGGACGAAGCGAGGCGCTCGACGGTGTGAAGCCGGTGAACTTCCTGGCCCGGGCGTGCCGCGATGCGGGACTTTCAACCGCGGAAGATTACACGCTGCTGGCAAATGTGAGGCGGGTGCTCATGGCCGCGACAGCGCCGGCCTTCCTTGCGCGGGAGGGCCACCCGAAGTACATCCACGCCGCCCTCGAAACGCTTGAGCGCTGCATGCCGCTGGCGATGCGGTGAGTGGGAAGTGGGAAGTGGGAAGTAGAGGTGATCGTGCGATGTTCTTCAGGGTCACTCGACCATTGCTCGCACCACAACCAGCGCCACGACGCTGACGGCGACCCACATAACAACGCCTTGTAGGAGCGGACGCCAACCGGCTTGGGCGAGTGCCTTGCGCGAAAGCCCGCACCCAATCAAGAAGAGCGCGAGCGTCATCGCGGTCTTGGCGATGGACTTCAGGAGGTCCGCCGCGGGAGGGATTGCCGGCACGCCGAGCGCGCCCTCGCCCACCGTTCGGAGCAGACAGGCGACGAGAAACAGGCCGACGAACCAGGGAATCGGCGCGGCGGGCTTCTTCGCGGCAGGTTGACCGTCGAGAGTTTCCGGCCGCGCCATGCGCCCGAGCACCAGCGCGACGGGGACAATCCAAAGCACGCGTGTGAGCTTGATGACGGTCGCTTCGGTAAGCGCGACATCGCCGTACTGCTTGGCCGCGGCGACAACGCCGGCGACATCGTGGATTCCCACCGCGGCCCATGCGCCGAACTGCTCATGGCTCATCTCCAGCGCGCGACCGATGAGGGGATAGAGATACACGCCACCCGCATTGAGCAGAAACACGACCGCCGTGGCGACGGAGATCGCCGCGGATGATGCGCCGATGACCGTGCCTGTCGCGGCGATGGCGGAGCCGCCGCAGATGGCGGTGCCTGCGGTGAGGAGCGCGGAGACCTGCCTGTCGGTCTTGAGCACGCGCTGCATGAACGTGCCGATCAGGAATACGAACGCGATGGTGGCCGCGGCAAAAACGATCCCGGTGATTCCGGCCTTCGCGACATCGCTCAGGCTGATGGAGAATCCCAGCAGCACGACGCTGGTCTGAATGAGGATGCGGCTGAGCTGCTTGGACTGCTTCTCAAACGCCGTGAGGCCGATGAGCGCGAGCACGATACCGATGGTCAGCGCGATGGGCGCGGTGGCCCATGGGTTCCAGCCGTCAAACCCGGTGAGGGCATAGGCCGCGCCGGCCAGAAAGATGATGACGCGAAGCGGTTGCAAGGGGGATGCGGATGCCGGAGGTGGTGCCATGAGAGGGTGATGAGGTGAGGCGGTGATCGGGTGAAGGTCTCGCTTTGCATCGCCCCGGAGCTGCTCACTCTCGCTCCCGCTGACATCATCGGCTCAAAGTCCGTACACCGGCTTGAGCTTGCCTTCGAGGTGGCGCATCAGGGGGTCGGCGGAGAGCGGCTTGCCCGTGATCCGCTTGCAAAGTTCTGCCGCGCCGTACCGCCGGCCGTGCTGGTGGATCTTCTCGCGCAGCCAGGTGAGCAGCGGGGCAAAGTCGCCGGCGCGCATCTTGTCGCGCATGCCCGGGATCTGCTCGTGAATCGTCTCCCACATCTGGGCCGCGTAGAGGTTGCCGAGCGTGTATGTGGGGAAGTACCCGATCAGCCCGAACGACCAGTGCACATCCTGCATGCAGCCGCGGCGGTCATCGGGGACTTCCACACCCAGCAGGTCCTTGAATCGCTTGTTCCACTCTCCGGGCAGATCCTTGATCGGGAGCTCGCCGGAAATGAGTGAACGCTCCAGCCCGAAGCGGAGCATGACGTGCAGGTTGTATGTCGCCTCATCGGCCTCGACGCGGATGAAGCTGGGCTGGACGAGGTTGGTTGCGCCGAATGCTTCCGCCACACTGAACTGATCGAGCGAACCGCCCGCGTACTTCTTCGCGTGCGGCAGGGCCCACTCCCAGAACTCGCGGGATCGCCCGACGAAGTTCTCCCACATGCGGGACTGGCTTTCGTGGATGCCCAGCGAGATGGCCTCAGAGAGGGGCTGACCGAAGCGGCTGGACTTGGGCAGGCCCTGCTCGTACAGACCGTGTCCGCCCTCGTGCATGGTGCCATAGAGGGCATCGGTGAACTTCTCATCGCGGTAGCGCGTCGTGAGCCGCGTATCGCCCGGGGCCATCCCCGAACAGAACGGATGCGTCGTGGTGTCGAGCCGACCTGCGCCGAAATCGAACCCCATCGCCTTGAGGACGAACTGCCCGAACTCGTGCTGCTTCGCGGCCGGGAACTCGGCCTTCAGGAACGCATCGGCGGGGGCGTTGCCTTTGGCGGCCGCGCCGGCGAGTTCCTTCACAAGGCCGCTCAGCCGCGGCCGAAGGGGCGTGAAGACCGCTTCGATCTCCCTGCCGGTTGCGCCGGGCTCATACTCATCGAGAAGCGCGTCGTACAGCTCGCCCTTCGCCCCACCCCTGCCGCTCATCAGGCACTCGGCCTTGCGGCGAGTCAGCTCGAACATCTTCTCAAGCCACGGGCGGAACATGGCAAAGTCGTTCTTCTGCCGGGCATCCTTCCACACCTCCTGCGCCTGGCTGCCGACCTTCGCCAGTTCCGATACCAACTCCGTCGGAAGCTTGGTCGCCAGGTCGTAATCGCGCCGCATCTCGCGGATGTTCGCGGCTTCCCGCGAAGCCGGATCGCCGGTCAGGGACTTGTCCGCCTCGCACTGGGCCAGCAGCTCTCCGAGCCGCTTGCTGGTCAGCTTCTCGTGCTCGATCCCGGAGAGCAGGGAGGCCTGATCCGCCCGGTGCGCTGCCGCGGCGTGGGGCATGTAGGTCTCCTGATCCCAGTTCAGGAGGTGCCCGATCGAGCCCAGGGTCTTGGCCTCGTGGCGGAGAGTGCAAACGTCGGTGTAGTGCTTGGGGTGGTTGGCGGGGGTGGTCATGGGGAGACGGTAGGGGCCAAGGCGGAAAGCCGCACGGCGAGCACGTCCGCAAAGCCCTGGGTCCGGCCGGCCCGACAGCCCCTCTCCCTTCGACTGCGCGACGGACTTCCGGATTGCCGCCTCCAGCACTTCCCGCCTCGGTTCCTGTGGTATGCTGGGCATGGGGACCCTCCATTCTGGAGGCCGCGGATGGCGATGCGCAGGCAGTCCGGATTCACGCTGATCGAGTTGTTGATCGTGATCGCGATCATCGCGCTGCTCGTCGGGTTGCTGTTGCCGACGCTGGGCAAGGCCCGCGACTCCGGACGGCAGGCGGTGTGCCTGTCAAACATGCGCCAGCTCATGTTGGGCTTTCACGCCTACGCCAACGACTACAAAGTGATCCCGGGGGCCTATTGGCAGGGACCGCAGAATCTCGACTGGGTCGGGCGGAACAACGCGCTCTACCTCGCCAACCCGACGCTGTATCCGCACCCGTTCCACACGAGCGTGATGCGGGAGTATCTGCAGACGACCGACAAGATCACCGAGTGCCCCTCAGCGCGGCGGGAGGCAAACCGCTTCTTTGACTACACGATGATCATCCGCATGGCGGGCGCACGCGTCGACCTCGGTTGGCGAATGAACTATCCGGAGCGCCCGGAGCTCGGAACCTCACTCCGCAAGAACTTTCCGGGAATCGTCGTACTCATCGAAGAGCACGACGAGTTCTACAACCGGACGTATGACGACGGGTCCTTCGCGGGCAACGACCAATGGTCCACCCGCCACGGGACCCGGAAGTCCGGTTCGGCCGCGGGGGGCCGGGGCGGCGGCGGGCACAACGGATACCTCGACGGCTCGGTCGGGCTGTTCAAGGCGCCCGCCGGAGCGAATGACCGTCTCGCGGAAACGCAGGACCTGAACGCGTCGCAGATCCGCATCGTCAAGGGCGGGAACACGGCCTGGCCCGTGAACTCTTCGGCGGCAAACGAGTTTGGATGGGTGAACCGCTCGAGGAACTGAGCTTCGCGACCGCCGCGGCTTCACTTTCCACGAATTGAGGCCGATATCCTGTCGCCGTGATCCTGCTCATCGACAACTACGACTCGTTCACGTACAACCTCGTGCAGAGGCTGGGCGAGCTCGATTCATCGCTCGACCTTCGTGTTATCCGCAACGACAAAGTCACGGCGGACGAAGCCGAGGCGATGAGCCCGACGCACGTGATCATCTCGCCCGGGCCGTGCACTCCGAAGGAAGCCGGCATCTCCAGCGAGATCATCCGCCGCTTTGCCGGACGTGTGCCGGTGCTGGGCGTCTGCCTCGGGCACCAGTGCATCGGCGACATGCACGGCATGACCGTCACGCGCCACACCATTCCCATGCACGGCAAGACCTCGCCGGTGCAGCACGACAACGCGGGCGTCTTCGCCGGGCTTTCCAATCCGTTTGTCGCGACGCGCTACCACTCGCTGGTGGTGCTCGCGGAGACCATCCCCCCCGCCGCGGCGGATGGGAGCGGGTGGAAAGTGTCGGCGTGGACGGATGAGCCGGTGGATGCCGGGAAGCCGGAAGGCCCGACCCGTCGCGTCGTCATGGGACTGCGGCGAATCTGGCCGCGGGGGGAAACGAGGGCGCTGCTGGAGGGTGTGCAGTTCCACCCCGAGAGCTTCCTGACGGTCGAAGGGCCAAAGCTGCTCAAGAACTTCTTGGATGCGGGCGAACGCATCACCACTTGACGCACTCCCTCACTACTCACCGATCACCACTCACCGTTCACCCACTTTCCTACACTCAGGCCATGATCCACCCCGCCCCCACCGACAAGATCGCCCCGACGCTCGCCCGCGGCGAGCTTGCCGAGGTCTTCGCCGCGACCGCGACCAAGCCCGGCCACATCGTCATCGAGTTCCCCAACACCAGCTACCAGATGCACCTGCTCCCGAGCGGGCCGATCACCACGCCGGTGGGCAAGCGGATCATCGGGACGATCCGGGCGACCGCCCGCCGCGTCGATCTCGTCGAGACCGGCGGCAAGTACGTCGAGCCGGTCTTCGGGCGTCCCCGCCGCGTGCAGGGAACGGTCATCGGCGGCGATGACCGCTCGCGCACGCTCATCGTCGATGCAGGCATGCCGATTCACTGCGCCATGACCGATACCCGCCAGCTCCCGTCGATGTTCCCACGGGGGGCGATGGTGAGCTTTGATGTGTTGGATGGCGCGACGTTCAGCGCGGAGTGATCCGGCACTACCACGGACTTGCCATCGGCTCCTGCGGCGGCGGGTTCGCTCGGCCGCCAGTCGCCGCGATGTACCGATCCATAATCCGGGCGAAGGCGCGGCGCTCCACACGCCGGCTGACCTGTCCTTCAGCCTCCGGCCGCGTGTATCCGTTGGCGATCTGCCAACCCTCATCCGCTTCCGTCCCGTCGAACACCACGGCGCCCGAGCCAACATCGACCGCGATCGCTTCGACACGCGCTTGGTAGCTGGAGTTGAGCACCGGCGCAAGGCCGAGCGTGAATACAAACGGGACGGACCACGTGTCGGTTTCTTGTTTCGACCAGTAGGTGTACACCAGGATGGTCTTGGCGCCGATCTGACGCGCCTCGCTTCGGAGAGCCTCCGCAGTGACGACCAGCCCCGGCTCCACGAACGCGGAGATCGGCGCTGACTCGGTGCCACCGAGGTCGCGCTCGACGAGTCTGACCGTCCGCCGCTCATCATCAGACGGTCCGAGCGTGACCATCTGCAGCGATTGGTCATGCTCGGGACCGGTAGCGCGGCGCACCTTTGCAATCGCCAGCCGCACCGTGGAGCGCGGTGGCGGGTCCTCCTGCGGTGACTCGGCTACGCCGACGATCTTCACCTCGCAGTGAACTGAGAGACTGCGCAGACCGCCGAGATCCGCCGCGAGGGTCTCCTTCGCAGGAAAACACCCGAGTGTCGCCAAGCAGATAAGCACCGTGCAGGTGAGCTTAAGGCAGAGCCAAGTCATGCGACTCCTCCGTTGCTTTCTCCGATCTTGGCCGGATGGAACGTCATCACTCAATCCGCGGATCGACCCACCGGTACAACACATCCACCGCGAGGTTGAACAGGATCAGCATCGTCGAGTACACCAGCACCACGCCCATGATCAGGAACAGGTCCTTGTTCAACACGGCGTTGACAAAGTGCTGACCGATCCCCGGGACCGTGAAGACGCGCTCGACGACGAACGAGCCGGTCATCGCCATGGCCGTGGCCGGGCCCATGTAGCTCAGCACCGGCAGGAACGCGTTCTTGAGCGCGTGCTTCAGCACAACGCGCGATTCCGGCAGGCCCTTGGCCCGCGCGGTGCGGATGAAGTCCGCCCCCAGGTGCTCAAGCATGCCCATGCGCGTGAGGCGAGCGATGTACGCCGCGAAGGGAAGGCTGAGCGTCATCGCCGGCAGCACCGCGCCGCGCAGCCCCCACTGCCCCACCGGGAACCAACCGAGCCACACGCTGAAGACGAGCAGCAGCGTCGTGCCCACGACAAAGCTCGGCAGGCTGATGCCAATCAACGCGACGGCGAGCGTTGAAACATCCGCCAGCGAGTTCGGTCGGACCGCGCCCACGACCCCCGCACCGACGCCGATCACCACGGCGATCAGCATCGCCATCGCCCCCAGCGCGATGCTCACCGGCAGTGCGTCCTGAATGATCTGGTTCACACCCCAGTCCTCATACTGAAGACTCGGGCCAAGGTCAAAGACGCGGCGGACGGGCACTGCCTGCCCCACTTCTGCCGCCGCGGCGGCGCGTTCCGCCGCCCGGCCGCTGACCTGGTCGCGCACCCACTTCGTCCCCGTCGCGTTATCCAGGTACGAGAAGTAGAACCGCGGGAACGAGTCGAGGTTGTACTGCCGCTGCATCGCCTCGATGACGGCCGCGGGCGGCCGGCGGCCCTCCGGGTTGTCGATCGGGTTCCCCGGCACGGCCCACGCCAGCGTCAGCGTCAGCGTGTAGATCACGCCGACGATGATCGGGAGCTGGAGCAGGCGGCGGGTAATCAGGCCGAGCATGCGCGGCCTCCGTCCGGAAGGCAACTGATGTGCAGACCGACAGAGCAGCAAAGAGAGGCATCGCCCCGCGTTTCGTGTTCGCTTTCCTTTGTTTGCTGTACTCCTGCCTTGCTGCTTTGCTGCTCTCGTTGCCTTCGCGGCTTCCGCTTCGCCGCGCCGCCCCCAGGCGGGAGCGCAAGCGGCTTGTCGCTCCCCTTGCCGTCGCCGAGCATGTCAACGCGGAACAGATCCTGTTGCTGGCGCGGGTGCGAGGAAATCCCGCTCACCTTGTGCGGATCGAAGAGATACACCTGCACATACTGGAAGATCGGGATGAGCGGGAAGTCCTCTTCCACGATCAAGCGTTCCGCCTCCGTCAGGATCGCGAGCCGCTTGGCCGCATCCGGCTCATCCGCCGCGCGGTCCATGAGTTCCTCATACTTCGGCGAGCAGTACTTGCGGTCGTTGTTCCCGTCGTCGCATCGGTTCAAGTCCAGGAACGTCGTCGGGTCGCCATAATCCCCGAACCACCCCGCCCGGCTGATCATGAAGTTCTGGTTCTTCAGGTCATTGCGGAAGACCTTCACCTCTTTCTGCGCCAGCAGCACCGGCACACCGAGGTTCTCCTGCCAGTCCTTCGCGGCGGCCTGCGCGATCAGATCGTGCCCGGAATCCTTGTTGAACAGAATCTCGACGGTGATGAACCCCTTGCCATCCGGATACCCGGCTTCGGCGAGCAGCTTCCGCGCGCCGGCGGGGTCATACTCAAGCCCGGCCGGGGATTCATACCCCGCAATCGCGTTCCGCGGAATCAATGTGTTGGCGACGCGTTCGCCCGTCCCTCGCACCTTGGTGGCGATGCGCTCCTTGTCGATCGCCATGGCAAACGCACGACGGACGCGAGGATCCGCAAACGGGTTGTCGCGGCCATCTACCAGCCGCGGCTGGCAGTTGAAGTTGTAGAAGTACGTCCCAAACGCCGGGAAGGTGTGGATGTTCTTGCGCGGATCCGGCGGCAGGCGGCGGTCGATCTCCACAGGGTCGAGCCCCTGCGCAACCAGCGCGCGATACGCCTCCGCGTGCTCCGCGTAGTACTTCTGCTTGTCCTCGACGATGAACCGCCGATACGGCGGCGTCACATCGCTCACCCAATCGACCGCGCCGGACTGGAACGCGAGGACCTGCGCGTTGGGGTCTTCGTTGCTGGGGATCGAGACCGAATCGATCGCGATCGAATCCCGGTCCCAGTAGTGCTCGTTCTTCTCAAACCGCATCTCCCGCTTGAACCGCCACGCCTTGAGCGTGAACGGCCCGTTGCAGACGATGTTCGCGGCCATGGTCCAGCCGGGCTGCTGGTCCAGCCTGCCGGTGGTCGGATCGGGCAGTTCATACTGATTCACTAGCGGCGGATACACCGGGTAGAACACCGCAAACGCGCACAGATCCAGGAAGTACGGGGTCGGACGCTCCAGCTCGACCCGGAAAGTCCGATCATCGACCGCGCGGACTCCGACCATTTCGCTGAACATCCGCTCCGTCAGCGGCCAGAGCGCCCGCGCCCGTTCGCGCTTCTCCGGCCCGTCGGCCATCGAACCGATCTCGTCGAGCTGTTTCGTCCGCCAGTCCGCAAACGCCCTCGCCCCGCGGATCAGGTGAAACTGCCCGGCGTAGTCGCTGGCCGTATCCGGCAGGATGCCGCGACGCCACGCATGCGCAAAGTCGTGCGCCGTAACCGGGACCGCCTTGCCGCCGACATTCCACACGGCATCCGCCCGCAAATGGAACGTGTACACCAGCCCGTCGTCGCTGATCTCCCATCGCTCGGCGACTCCCGGCATGGGTGTGTAGTCCGGGTCGAAGATGTCGTTCTTCACCAGCCCTTCAAACAGCAGGCGGATGACCCGCAGATCCTGCATCCACGACGCCTTCTGAACATCCAGCGTCGCGACATCGCCGCGGTTGATGAACGTGAAGTCGGCGCGCGGAGCAGGGCGATCGGTCGCGATGATGGCGATTACGATCGCGGCCAGAAGCCCGATTGGAACGAAGAGTCGGCCCATGTGCGGAGGGTACCCGGAAACGCTCGCCGCGGTTCCGACATCTGCAGATCAGGGCGTCGGAATGAACCGTTCTTTCCGCTGGTTGAAGGGGGTCTTGACGAGGTCCCCCTCAGCGCCGATCACGTTCATCACGTCGCGGAAGTACTGCTGGTCATTGCCGTCGGTCACCAGCGTGTTCAGGCGGTACCCCTTCGGTGGCAGCCCGAGCAGTGTGCCCGACACCGACACCAGATTCTGCGCCTGCCCGACCAACACCGCCAGCTTCTGCCGATCAGCCTCGCTGACCTGCCCGGAGCGAAGCCGCCGGAGCGAGAACGCCAGGAGATCGCCGCCAAACCCGCCCGCCTCGCGCAGCGCCTCGGGAGGTGGCCGGACGCCGCCGGCGACCTGCGTCAGCGTGTCGAGCATCGCCTTGCTCGTTCGCAGAAAGGCCGGAACGAGGACCAGATCGGCATCGGGCTTGCGTGCGATGGTTCCGAAGGTCGTCGCGGCGCTGCGGAGTGCGATGTGCTGCGCATCACTCACCGTGCTCCCGGGGATCTGCATCGCGGCCTCATAGGCCATCGCGAATCCGTCGAGCACTTCCGGGTCCGATTCCTTCGCCATCGCAGCGGCGAGCCTGCTCTCGATGCCCGAGAACGGACCAGCCTGAATCGTCGGCGTTGTCCAGAGCACCGAGAACGTGCGGGCAAGGCCCGAGGCGGCCATCATCCGCACGCTCGGCCTTGAATCGGAAAGTGCGCCAACACACAGGTTCGCGCCGTCCGTTGTGCCCAGCTCGCCCGCGATGCGGATCGCGTTGATCGCGACATCCTCGTTCGAATCCTTCACCAGCGGCGTCAGCACCGGCCGGAGGGCATCGGAATATGCAAGCCGGAAGAAGACCGAAACTGTCTGCGCCCGCAGCGGGGTCAGCAGGTTCTGCCTCGCCTGGCGGATCGCGTCATAGTCGCCCTTCAGGCCCGCGGCGTTGCTGTCGACGCACGCCCTGATCGCAGCCGAGTCGACATCCGCTGGCGATCGCGCCGCCACCGTCTGATCCGGAAGGTTGCAGGCCGTCTGGCCGCTTGCAGGTGCGGCTGCGGAGACGGCGATCGTCATGGCCATCAGCGCGGTCAGTGGTCGGCTCGTGATCATCGTCTGGAGTACTTCCCGGGCCGCGGCCCTATCCATTGCTCATCCACCGACATTGCGGCGGTACCCACACACCAACTTCGACGTGCCCCAGCGGGCCATTCCAGGGCAGGAACGTAGCCGACCCGGTCGGCCCGGGTCAACCTCCGCCGGGGTTCCCAAGTCCTCCGGCCTTCATCATCGCGGTCATCAGTTCTTTGTTCAGGTCGATCAGCATCGTGTCGGCATCGGCATACTCACCGGCGTCTAGCTTGCCGGCGACCATCGTGAACGCCGAACCCATGGCCTTCATCGGCGCCAGCATCGGGGCCATCTGCGCCAGGGCCGCCGCACCGCCCATCTCCTCAATCTGCGATGCCATGTCCACCTTCCACGACTCGCCATCCTTGACCAGGGTGAACACCTGACCAACCTCGCCATCGACTTCCGACGGGAAGGTGATCGTCGCCTCGGTCGAGGAAACCGGCACAATGACGCCGTCATCCGCGGTCAGGTCGTCGAAATCGACCGCGCTGATCGAGAGCTGATCCATCCCCTGCTGCAATCCGGCGAGCATCGGGTTGGTCTTGATCGACTGGACCGATGACTCATCGATGAGCTGCTTGAGCGACTTGCCGTAAGCTCTCTGGCAGGAGGCCTCCAGGGCGGCCGGACCGGCGGCGACGTCCATGATCGCGTTGAATGCCGGACGAGCCGCTTCATCACGGATGAACATGAACCCGCGGACCGCAGCGAGATCGGACGACTTTGTCGCCGCGATGAACTGCGCAAAGGCCGCACGGACCTCCGCCTCCACCCCGCTCATGTCCTCCGGAGCGTCAGCGCCGTCAGCAGCCGCGACCGGTGCATCGGCATCCATCGCCGGTGGGGTCGCATCGCCCTCGGGCGCGGGCTGCTTGCCGAGAATGGCGTTCATCGAGTTCTCAAGCGCCTCCAGACGATCCCGCGTGTCGCCAGACCCGCCCGCGCTGGAATACTGCGAGAGCGCCGCCTCAAACGCTTCACGCGCGGCCTTGAGCGACGCATCGGCCGCCTCGGCGGCCGCGGCCGACTTGCTCGCCAGATCCGCCGCGCCAGGCAGAGCGGGCTTCGCCGCGGCGAGCGCCGCAAGAAGATCCGCATACGACCTCTGCCCGCGGGCCTGTGTCGCCAGGACATCCGCCAACGCGTGCTGGTAGTTGCCCGCGGCGATCGCCGCCTGTCCCTTGTTCTCGCGCGAGACCTGCCCCGCCTTGCGCGCAGCGCTCACGGCCTTCTCGTACGCACCGACCGCCGCGGCGGTCGGCTCGGTCAGGCCCTCACGCGCCGTCTCCAGGGTTCCGAGCATCTGCGTGAGCCGGGTCGCAGCGGACCTCGCCTCGTCGCGGGCTCGCTTCGCCGCCGCGCTCCGCTGATCGGCACGCTGACGCAGGTTGTCCTTGTCGGTCCGGTGCAGCTGCATCTGCGTCGTCAGTTCATCAATCGACCGCTGGAGCGTGTCGGCCTTGGGCTTCTCCAGATCGACCTGCGCCAGCAGCAGCGACGCCTGCTTCTCGATCTCGTCGGCTTCCCGCCCGATCCGGACCGCCTCGGTGATCAGCTCCAGCCGCATCGTCTCCGAGACGCTCGTCGCGCGGCCGCGGACCTCTGCCGCCTCCTCGCGCAGCGCCCGCTTGCTGGCCATCAGCTCCGCCGCTTGCTTCTCCAGTTCCGCAACCTTCGCAAGCTGCTGGTCCTTGCTCGCGCGGGCCGCATCCGCAAGCTTCTGCTTCTCGCCGATCTGCCGCTCGATCTCGGCGATGTCGTTCGACGGGTCGTAGGCCGCCAGCGCATCCGCCGCGGCGTTCTGCGCCAGCCACTGGTCCAGCGCAGCGCTGATCGGCGGAATCTGGAGCGTCGCGCCCGCCTCGAGCTGCGATGCATCCTGAGCCGCGATCTCGCCAAGCCCGCCGTATCCGCGGGCGAGCAGCAGGTTGGCAGCCGCCGCCTGGCCGGTGTTCTTGGAATCAATCGCTGCGGGGCTCGTCGGCGCGGGGACATCCGTCCTCACCCGGTCGATGCTGACACTTCCGCCGCCCTTGCCCGTCAGGCGCCCGATCGCCCACTGGTACATCGCGCGGCGATTCTCGACACTCGGAAGCGCAGTGCTCCCTGAGGTGCTGATGGCGTTGAACCCAACACTCACGCGATCGATCTCCGCCTGCACCGGGTCGGAGCGGCCGCAGGACGAAAGCGATGCCGCCAGCGCACACGCGGCGAGGAGAGCAGTCAGTCGGGAAACTCGGGTCGTGGTGGTTCTTCGGCTCATGCGTTGATCCGGTGCCATGCGAAACTCCCCCCGCCACCACATCCGGTGTATAGCCCGCCGGGCTTCGGCTCCGACTGGGCAGACACTCTATCAGGAATCCGATCCGGGTACAGGCTGCCGCCCGAACTGGGACAGGCAGTTCCGGTCCGCGTCTACCGCGGCGGCGGTTCCTCCATCCGCCCCCCGCCTGGCCCCGGATCAGCCGCGGGGCTTGGCGCGGGGGCCGGGGCGGCCTGGGGCTCCGGCGGCTCAAAGGGCTTGGCCGGGATGTACGGGATCTTGTAGTCCGGCCGCGGCTTGTACATCGAGCGGACCCACTCCACGGACCGCTGGAACAGCCGCTCACGCGTATCACGGAAACTCGGCTTCCAACCGTCCCGACCCGCTGACCCGACCGGGGCCACGGGATGGGGTCGGAGTGAGTCCTCTCGAGGCAAGCCATACTGAAACAAGGGGGATTTTTCGGGATTCTCCCAATCGATCAGGCTCTCGCCGTCCCGAGTCCGGTACTTCTGAAGGATGTAGAGATTGGTGTACACCGTCTGGTCATGGTTTGGCCTCCTCGTGGCCAGCACCAGTCGCCCGGCATCGCTCCCGCCATGGCACATGTGGGTCGCGCACGAGTTCAGCCAGGTGTTCCACACATCCTCCCTGAACTTCCGGATCGAGCCCGGCATATCCAGAATCTGCACGTGCGAGTACAGATCCCGCGCCTGAAGCCTGTAGATCAGGTCGAGCTGATCGATCGGATTCTTGCGGAGCAGGGCATCGCGTCCCTCCTTGGTCACCGGGACCAGGGGATGGCCGACGTTCTCCTCCATCAGGCGGGTCATCGCATCGCGTGCGATGATCACCCGGGGACGTTCGGCCAGGTCCACCTCGTAGACCTTGATCAGGTCCACCTGCGCGGGCGTCAACAGCGGGAAATCCACGATGCGTGACCGACGCGGAGCCACCTCGCCGCCGCCAGGAATGTCCCCCGGATTCGCCGCGGGCGGTGCTGCCTGGCCCGGACGCGCCTGGGAGCGGAGCAGAATCTGCTGCTCCAGCTCGACCTTCAGTCTGCGGCACTCGGGGTGTTCGGCGTTGATCTCCAGACCCCGGAGCACCTCCAGGAGCGCAAGCTCATATTTCCCGCGTTCGCGGAGCCACGCGGCAAGCCCGGCAATCTGTGTCGGGTCGTCGCCGACCGCGGTGCGAAGCTCTCGGTACCGTTCCATCAACGGCGGCAGAAACTCGTACTTGGCGATGTCAGAAATCGCGAACGTGGCGTTGATCCCTGAGACCTTGACGATCACCGACTTGTCTGTCGCCTCCGCCAGAATGCCCTGAATCCGCTGGCCCGTCTTGAGCGTGACCACCACCTCGCGCTCGGCGTTCTCATCGTCCGTATCCGGCCCCGCGGCGGGCATGGTCGGCACGGGCGCCGGCGGATTCGGCGCAGGGTCATCCCACCACACCCCAGCCGCCGCGAGCGCACAGACCCCGCCAACCACCAGAATCTGGGTTACCAGGCGAGGATGGGGAAATGGGGAATCTCTGTGCATCGGGGCTGCATTCTCGGCGAACGAACGGGCATTGTCTACAGGCAGCGGGAACCTTCCCTCCCCGCACACCCTCTCTGTGCCCCTTCCCCGGTCGCCCGCAACACTCCGTTTCTCCGGTCCGATCCGCACCCAATCCCCTTCAGGTTCGATTCGGCTCCCCTTCGGGTGTGCGTAGACGCCGCACCCGGCCCGCCGTAGAGTTGGGGCCTTCCGGAGCCCGGCGCCGGAACCACCGCCCAGGTGGCGAAACTGGCAGACGCACTACCTTGAGGTGGTAGCGCCCGTAAGGGTGTGGAGGTTCGAATCCTCTCCTGGGCACTTGCAGACCAACGGCGGCCCCGCACTTCGCGGCCGCCGTTTGTGTTTTTGCTCGACTCCCCTTGCCCGTTCATCGGAGTTCCCCACCGCCCAGATGGGGTTGTGTTTGCACCCGAGCGGGCATTGCGGTCCACTGCCTCGTACTCACGATGCAGGGCGGAACTGGTCGAAGATGTGAAGCACGGCGGACGTTCCCCCGGGAATGGCGATTGCACGCCGTCGCGAGAGAGAGTGCGTGCAGGCTCCGAAGTCGGCACGGAGGCCCAATGGACGACTACACCGCGGCGTTGCGCATCACACGCACGGACGACTCGCCCGCGCTGTTCGCGGCGGGATCGATCGGAACACTTCAAGGCGTCAGGCAAGCCACCGTCGACAAGCTCACCGGACAGGTGATCATCCGCTACGACCGCGCCCGCATCACCATCGGCGACCTGGTTCGGTGGATCGAGGATCAGGGATTGCAGGTCGTCAGCGTCGCCCAGCAGTGCGAGGCCGCGGCCACCGCTCAGACCGCGACCGCCTGAGACCAGATGCGTCCGAGCGCGCCCCGGCCGGTACCCTCTGGCCATGAGCACACTCCGCCAAGCGATCGGGCTGCTTTCGACCGGCCTTCTCTGCCTCCTCTGCATTGCCTGCACCGGCACCAACACCAGAACTCCTCAGGCGAGCGCGGCACCTGCGCGCAGCGAACTCACGCGCGACTACGCCGCTCGCTTCGCGCCGCCGGCCTGGCCCGCACCAAATTCGGTTCGCACCGCGACGGGCGAGCCGGGTCCGGATTACTGGCAGCAGCGGGCCGACTACGACATCCGCGTGTCGCTGGATGAGCCCGCGCGCACAGTCACCGGCCGCGCAACGATCACGTACACCAACAACTCACCGCACGCCCTGCCGTACCTGTGGCTGCACCTCGAGCAGAACCTCTTCCGCAATGACAGCGATGGGGCGCTGATGACCGGCCCGGGCGACCGCTTCGGAAATCGCGATGGCTTTTCTGGCGGGCTGGAAGTGCTGGGCGTGTCCGCCGCGGCGGGCGCGGACGGCATGCCCGACCCCACGCGTGCGCTCACGCTGAAGGTGTACGACACGGTCGGGCGGCTTGATCTTCCGTCGCCTGTTGCCGCGAAGGGTGGAAAGGTGGAGTTCACGATTGCGTGGAAGTTCGCGGTGCCGCCGTACGGCTCGGATCGCATGGGCATGAAAGAGGCCGCGGATGGGCCGATCTTCCAGCTTGCGCAGTGGTTCCCCGCGGTGGCCAAGTTCGACGATGTCCACGGCTGGAACACCCTGCCCTACCTCGGCACGGGCGAGTTCTACACGGACTTTGGCGATTACACCATCGAGATCGATGTGCCCGCGACGCACCTTGTCGCGGCGACGGGCGTGCTGATGAATGAGGCCGAGGTGCTGACATCGCAGCAGCGTGAGCGGCTCGCCGCGGCGCGGAAGTCGGCCCAGACGGTGGCGATCCGATCGCTCGATGAAGTTCGCGATGCGGCATCGCGGCCGTCTGGGAACAGCGGCCGGCTGAGCTGGCGCTTCGAAGCCCGCGATGTGCGCTCGGTCGCGTGGGCGAGTTCATCATCATTCATCTGGGATGCGTGCTTTCTGCCGGGCGCGGGCATCGGGTCTGATGGCCGGTATGGCACAGGCGAGGGCGTGCTGTGCCAGAGCTTCTACCCGCGCGAGGCAACGGCATGGACCAAGAGCACGCAGTACGTGCGGAGTTCGATCGACCACTACTCACGCACGTGGTACGCCTACCCGTATCCGACCGCGACCAACGTCCACGGGATCGTCGGCGGCATGGAGTACCCGATGGTCTCGTTCTGCGGGGCCGCGACCAACGACCGCGGGCTGTGGGGCGTGACGACGCACGAGTTCGGGCACAACTGGTTCCCGATGTTTGTCAACACCGATGAGCGGCGGCACGCGTGGATGGATGAAGGGTTCAACACCTTCATGAACTACTACCACAATCTTGAGTTCTATCCCGATGAGCTTCCCCGCCGCGGCCATCCGCGCCGATGGGCCCGCGACAACCCCAAGCCGTTTACGCAGCCCGTCGATACCGCGCCGGACTTGTTGCAGCAGGGCACGCTGGGCGCGACGCAGTATGCCAAGCCGGCTGTCGGACTGGTGCTGCTGCGCGAGGGCATCCTCGGTGAAGAGCGATTCGATGCGGCGTTCAAGGAGTACATCCGGCGCTGGGCATTCAAGTCGCCGCGGCCGTGGGACTTCGCACGGACGATGGAGAACGCGGCGGGTGCCGACCTCGGCTGGTTCTGGCGCGGATGGTTCTACTCGCCCGCGATCATGGACCAGGCGGTGACGACGGTGATGCAGCCCGAGGGAGAGAGTCGCAACGCGCGGGTGACATTCGTGAACCGCGGCGACCTGGTCATGCCGGTGGTGTTCAAGGTGGACTACACCGATGGCACGAGCGAAGTGCGCAAGCTGCCTGTGCAGGTGTGGGCACAAGGCGATTCGTGGACGACGACGTGGGACACGAAGGGGCGGAAGATCCGGAACGTGACGCTCGACCCGGAAGAACGGTTTCCGGATGTGGAGTTGGGGAACAACGAGTGGAAGTGAGTTTCGTTCATCACCTCACACGCCCAAGCCCACGGGCGTGATTATGTTCTGTTTGTTCCCTGGAACTTCTTGGTTCTCGCCCATCGGGCGCTCGGTCGTCGCGAGTGGCTTCCGCCACTCGAAAGCGCTCCTCTGTGGCTTTGCGGCACCCAAGGGGCGAAGACATGGAACGCGCCATCTGCTTCACTGTCGCACTCGCCCGATCAACTCCCGTGCCGTCTGCATCGGGAGATACATGTGCAGGGCATCATCGGTCAGGCTCGCGAAGCCGTACTTGGAGTAGAACGCCCGGGCGGACTCATCCTTTGCATCGACCTCGATCGCGGCGGAGGCGATCGTTTCCGAGGTTTCAACCGCGACACGCATCGCGTGCATCAGGAGCAGTTCGCCGAGGCCCCTGCCGCGGAATGAGCGATCGACCGCGAGGCGACCGAGAAGCGTCGTGGGAAGGGGCATCTTCGCGGGGAAGCCGTGGCTGCCCGCGAGAACGCTGACGTTGATACGGCTGGCGGCGAGGGTGAAGTACCCGGCGATTCTTCCGTCGGGAGTCGCGAGCACAAATCCACGCGTCAGACTTTTCTTGCTGTGCTGGCCGAGCTTGGTCTTGAGATAGTCGTCCAGTTCCGCCACGCCGCAGTCGAACGCGCCGCGGTTGTGCCGGGACTTGTCAAAGGGCTCGAAGCGCAGCCCCTCATTCACCCGTCAACTCCCGATATCGCTTCGCGGCCTTGCGGAGCGCGGCGTTGGGGCGAGGCGGTTTGCCAAGCATGGCCATGAGCTTCGCACTGTCTCGCTCGGTCAGATCGCGGGCCTCGATGCGGCTGATCGTCTTGTCCGCAGCGAGTTCGAGCATGCCGTTGATGAAGCTGGTGACCGTCATTCCGCGGAGGGCCGCGGCCTTCTCGATCTTGGCCTTCAGCGGCCGGGGCTGGCGGATGGTAATCTTGCTGTAGTGGATGGCGCTCATGGGATTCTCAACCAAGTATACGGCACAATGCCGTATCAGGTTCAAGTCCGGGCACGAACTCAAGAAATCGCCAGGTTCTCGGGCGTGCAACCAGCCGCACAATCGCCTCCCCGACGGACTTGCTCAGGCTTTCGAGGTCTTCATCCGCTTCCGCGAACTGCTCGCCCCGCCGCCCAGCACTCCAAGATCCAGCAGCACCGCGACGATCACCAGCACCATGTACAGGCCATCGACGCTGCCGTTGGCGTTCTTCGCGAACGCGTACGCAAGCAGCGTGTAGGGCATGAAGAAGAAGCCCAGCACCGGCCACAGCCACTCGTTGTTGAACGCGCGGCCGATGTAGTCGGAAAAGATCGCCGTCAGCAGGATCGCCAGGCGAGGGAAGAAGAACGCGATCGCGGCGACAAAGCAGGGCATGGCAGGGCTCCAGAAGAGAGAACAGCAAGGCAGCAGATCAGCAAAGCAGCAAATGAAAGGCAGACGCTCAACGGCCCGATGGTCACCACGCTCGCGGTCTGCCAGTGCAGTTCTTCCGATGAACACTCGCCCAGTTTCTCAATGACGCTCTTTGCGTCCGGTCCGACTCTGCGTCCTCCGCGTCCCTAGCGGTGATTCCCACCTCAATACACCAGCCGCGTGACCAACTGCACAACGACCAGCGCCTGCACGCCCGCAACCAGGTCATCCAGCAGGATCCCCCACCCGCCCGGGATCCGCTGCAGGCCGTTGGCCGGGGGCAGCTTCAGAATGTCGAACACCCGAAACGCAAGGAAGACCAGCAGGAGCGTTGCCGCGGCGTGAACGGGCGTCGAAACCGCGACCGGCGGCAGAAACAACAGCGGGATGCAGACGCCGGCGGTTTCATCCGCGCACACGTGCCCGGGGTCCTTCTTGCCGAAGCGCGCCTCCGCGGCATCGCCGTACGCCACACACGCGTAGCAGAACACCAGCAGCGTGCCGACGATCACGGCGTTATACAGCCAGCAGCCGAAGATGCCCATGGGGCAGGTCGCATTGCCGTAGCCCAAGGCGATGAGGACGCCCGCGAGCAGCACGGGGGGCATGGAGCCCCACGTGCCCGGCGCGGGGCGAAGATCGCCCAGACCGAATGTCGTCACCAGTGCGCGGCCGAAGGGCGAAAGGGTTGGCGAGGGAGAGTCGATCGTCATGCGGCCGAGTCCTTCGGGGAGTGAGCGCCAGGTCGCATCATGGCGATGGCGCGAAGAACGTACGGGAGGCCGGACCACACGGTGACGATCACCGTCACCCAGACAATGATGTCGATCGCCAGACGCCCAAACGGCGTGGGCTCCGCGACATGACGGTGGGGCAGCGGCGCGGCGGGGTCAGCCAGCGCGATCAGCACCAACACCGCGGGCACGCAGATCGACTGCAGAATCATCTTGAACTTCCCGCTCCACGCCGCGCCAAACGAAACACCCTGCCCTTCGAGCACCGCGCGGATTGAAGTGACCAGCAGCTCTCGCCCAAGCACGACGGCGACCATCCAGGGGTAGACCCCGCTGATCTGCTCGGCAGGGCTGCCATCGGTCGTGAACCCTGGTCCGGCGAGGAACACAAACGCCCCGACCACCAGCAGCTTGTCGGCAAAGGGGTCCATGATCCGGCCAAACACCGACACCTGACCCCATTTGCGTGCAAGGTACCCGTCCAGAATGTCCGTCAGTGCCGCAACCCCAAACACCGCCGCGGCGATCAGCAGCAGCCAGTCCGCCCCGGTCAGGACCGATCCCTCGCGGGCGGGCGCGATCGGGGCCTGATGGCGATACCACGAAAGCAGCGAGAAGAACCCGATTGCAAGCACCACGCGGCCGGCGGTCAGCAGGTTGGGCAGCGAGCCAGAGAGGCCACCTCGGGCCGCGGCCTGCGCCCCTGTCGCCCCCATCTGCGCCGAGTTTGGTCCGGATTCCGTCATCACCTCGGCCATGGTAACGGTCAGAGGCAATCGTGGTGCGCACACCCGTTGCGGTGAGTTGTCCACGTCGATGGGGTGTCTGGCATGGCGTGTTGAAGCCTCGCAGCCGGTCCTCTATCCTCTGCGTCCAATCGGGAACCGCCCCCCCCGGGCCGCCGCGAAACTCGGCCGGGTGGGACCGTCTTTCCCGTCCTCGCGCGGAGTCCGCCACTTGGAAGGCCTTGTCAGCCCGATCCTGCTCTACACCGGGTGTGCGATCGGCGCGATGGGTATCGCGCTGGCCCTCCCTCGCCGCGGCATGAACCCGCAACTTCTCGGCGCGCTCGTCGCCGCGATTGGCGCGGGCGCGGTGCTGCTGGGGATCAGCTTGCGAGCAGCCCAAACAGGGGGGCTTCCCAACTTCAACTTCTATCTGTTCGCGTTCATCGCCCTCGGTGCATCCCTGCGCGTGATTTCGCACCCGCGGCCGGTGTACGCGGCGCTGTACTTCGTGCTCACGATCATCGCCAGTGCGGGGCTCTATGTCCTGCTCTCCGCTGAGTTTATGGCCTTTGCATTGGTGATTGTGTACGCCGGGGCGATCCTGATCACCTACCTGTTCGTCATCATGCTCGCGACCGAGTCGCCAACGGCGGATGAGGTCGAAGCCTTGGCGGATTACGACCGCTACAGCCGCGAGCCGATGCTGGCCGCGGTGATCGGCTTCGTCTTGGTCGCGGCGACGACCACGATGCTCGCCCGGGGTGTGCAGTCGCTCCCGATCGCTCCAGAAGTCTCTTCGCAGCAACAACTTGCGCTGGTCCCCGGAAAGGTGGAGAAGGCGCTGCGCCAGGCCGGGGTCATCCAGGCCGATGAGACCATCGGCCGCGGCCCGTCTCGCCCGGATGGCTCCCCCGGAGCCCCGGTGATCGACCTTTCCCCCGGCGGGGCGGGCGTGAAGATCGCCTATGGCCAGGGGCAGGAACGTTGGGTCACCCCGGACCACAAGGACTGGCCGGCGGACCTTCAGATCACCAACCCTGAAGGTGTGGGCTTCGCCCTGCTTTCGGGTGCACCCGGGGCGATCGAAGTCGCGGGCGTGATCCTGCTGATGGCGATGCTCGGCGCGGTGGTCCTGGCACGCAAGAAGGTCGAACTCGACGATGCCGCGAAGCTCGCGGCCCAAAATCGCACGCTCCCGGATTCTCCGCTGTCACCCGCGCATGGAGGTGCAGCATGAACGAGACCTTCCTCGCGATCGCGGCGGCCACATCGACTCTCGGCCAGCAGGGTTTTCCCGCGCCGATGGAGCATTCGACCCTGTACCACTATCTGGTGGTCTCGGCGATGATGTTTGTGCTGGGGCTCATCGGCTTCATCACGCGGCGCAACCTGATCATCATGTTCCTGTGCACGGAGCTGATGTTCCAGGCCGCCGGGCTCGCGCTCATTGCCTTCAGCCGCTACCACCTCAACCACACGGGCGAGGCCTTTGTGATCTTTGTCCTGACCATCGCCGCGGCCGAAGCGGCGCTTGCCCTTGCACTGGTTGTGCTGCTGTTCCGTCGGCGCGAGTCGCTGGACGCGACAGGCTGGTCCGAGCTTCGCGGCTGAGTTTCCTGCCTTCTCCGGTCCGACTTCCCTTCCCGGTCCCTCGTTCTGAAGTGAGCACGTGACGGAACTCCTGACACAGCTAGGTTCGATTCTGCACGCCGCGGCACTGGGCACAACCGCCGCGCCGCCCGCATTGCCAGCCGGCGAATCGCTCTCGGAGATCGCCCCGGGCGCACCGCTGATGGTGTTCGTCCCGCTGCTCGCGCTG
This sequence comes from Planctomycetota bacterium, assembly GCA_023432465.1. Classification (GTDB taxonomy): domain Bacteria; phylum Planctomycetota; class Phycisphaerae; order Phycisphaerales; family UBA1924; genus JAHBXL01. The sequence goes on from JAEYUO010000076.1 coordinate 89,126, forward strand.
GCGAGCTGCGCGCTCTGCGGCATCTGCGCGGCGATGCGCGTCAAGAGCAAGCTCCCCGCGTGGATCACGGTCGCGTGCCTCGCGGGCGCATTCCTGCTGACCGCCAAGACCTACGTCGATATCGGCACCATGCCGCACATCGCGCACGCGTGGGACTGGATCACGTTCCAGTACGGCTCCACCGTCGCCGAGACGTTCACGGCCAACTTTTCGTTCTACATCGACTCGCTCACGCTGCTGTGGATGCTGTTCGTCACCGGCCTGGCGACGCTGATCGCGCTCTACGCCAGCGAGTACATGGGCCACGATGTCGGCCAGGGGTACAACCGCTTCTTCGCGGCGTTCAGCCTGTTCGTGTTCTCCATGGCCTGCCTGGTCATGGGCGACAACCTGCTCCTGCTGTTCCTGGGCTGGGAGGGCGTCGGCCTGTGCTCATACCTGCTGATCGGCTACTTCTACAAGAAGCCCTCGGCGGTCGCGGCGGCGAAGAAGGCCTTCATCATGAACCGCATCGGCGACCTGGGGTTGTCGCTGGGCGTCATGCTGACGTTCGTGTACTTCGGCTCGATCCAGTATGCCTCGCTGTTCGGCGCGCCGGGGTTCGAGCTCGGCGGGAGCGTGACGACGTATCTCGAGCACGCGCAGAAGGGCGACTACGACCAGATCCCCTTCCTCGTGCAGCTCATCCCCGTGTTGCTGATGGTCGGCGCGTTCGGCAAGTCCGCACAACTCTTTCTGTACGTCTGGCTGCCGGACGCGATGGAAGGCCCCACGCCCGTCTCCGCGCTCATCCACGCTGCGACGATGGTGACCGCCGGTCTGTACCTCGTCGCACGCTGCTACCCGCTGTTCCTGTGCAGCGAGTGGGCATTGCCGATGGTCGCCTGGGGCGGCGCGATCACGGCGTTCTGGGCCGCGACGATCGGCATGGCGCAGTTCGACATCAAACGCATCATGGCGTATTCGACGGTGTCGCAGCTCGGCTACATGTTCGCGGGCCTGGGCGTGCTCGGAGCCGTCGGCGGCGCATCGCACGTCTTCACGCACGCGTTCTTCAAGGCCCTGCTGTTCCTCTCCTGCGGCGCGGTGATGCACGGCTTCGCCGGGCAGCTTGATCTGCGCAAGCTCAGCGGCGTCGGCCGGATGCCGGGCTGGCGCATCGTCTCGATCGCGATGTTCGTCGGGTGCATCAACCTCGCCGGCCTCCCGTTCATCACCGCCGGGTTCTATTCCAAGGACATGATCCTCGCGGATGCGTTCGGCAACACGCACCTGCAGCTCATCGGCTGGCTGCTGCTGCTGACCGCGGGCATGACCGCGTACTACACCTTCCGTGTCTTCTTCCGCGTCTTCGTCGGGCCTGCACACTTTGAGCCGGGCGATGAACTCCACGGGCATGATGATCACGCACACGACGGGCATGGGCACGATGCCCACGATCACGGCGACCATGGCCACGCGAAGGACACCCACGCCCACGCCGCGCACGACTTCCATCCGCACCCGCCGGGCATGGCGATCAACTTCGTGCTCAGCGCGCTCGCGGTGCTTTCCCTCGCCGCGGTTGCGACGTTCTTCATCCACAAGGACCACCACGGCTGGGCGGGCATGATGGTGCACGCCTCGACCGCGGGTGTCTCGACGGGCGCTCACGAGCACGCCAAGCCCTTCGGCATGGATTCCCACGCCTTCGCGATGCTCACCTCGAGCATCGTCGGCATCGTCGGCATTCTGATCGCCTTCTGGCTGCACTACGCGGGCCGCACGACCGCCGCGAAGAGCCGTGCCGATTCGATCAACCTCGGGCCGCTCACCCGCGGCGCGCAGCACAAGTGGTACGTGGACGAGGTCTATGACTGGCTGTTTGTCAAGCCTCTCTGGGTCCTGTCGCACGTGCTCCACGCCATCGACAAGGTTCTGGTCGACGGGCTCGTCAATCTGTTCGGCTGGACGCCCCGCGGCATCGGCAGCGCAGCACGCGGCGCCCAAACCGGCGTGCTCCACGACTACGCCGTGCGCATGGCCGGCGGGGTGGCGCTCATCATCGCACTGGTCCTGATCATGCGGGAGGTGCGGCCATGACCGGAATCACCGGACTCATGCTCCTGCTGCTCGTCCCGCTGTTTGGCGCGGCGGCGGTGGCGATCTCCCCCGCAAAGCAGGCCAAGAACCTCGCCATGTTCGCGACGCTCATCCCCGTCGCGATCTTCGCATGGATGGCGTCGCAGTTTGATTGGGCCAAGGGCGCGGCGGATGTCGCAGGCTTCGGCGGCTCCTTCACATGGTTCGAGCCGCTCGGCCTGAGCTTCTCCCTCGGGCTCGATACCGTCAGCATGCTGCTGATCGGCCTCACCGTCCTGCTCGGGCCGATCTGCATCGGCGCTTCGTTCTCGGCGATCACCGAGCGTGTCCGCACGTACTACATCTGGCTGCTCATCCTCCAGACCGCGATGACGGGCGTGTTCGCCGCACGCGACCTGGTGATGTTCTACGTCTTCTTCGAGTTCACCCTCGTCCCCCTCTACATCCTCATCAACCTCTACGGCTCGACCAACCGCAAGGCCGCGGCGACCAAGTTCTTCCTCTACACCTTCACGGGCTCGCTGATCACCCTCGCGGGCCTGGTGTTCGTCGCCTTCCGCCACGCTCAGAACAACCCGTGGACGTTCGACTTTGCCGCGCTGTCAACGACCTGCGCCAGTCTTCCCTTGCACGAGCAGGGGCTGGTCTTCTGGGCGCTCATGTGCGGCTTTGCCGTCAAGGTCCCGCTCTTCCCCGTGCACACCTGGCTGCCGCTGGCGCACACCGAGGCCCCGACGGCGGGCTCGGTCATCCTCGCGGGCGTTCTGCTCAAGCTCGGCACCTACGGCCTTTACAAGTTCGCGCTCGGCATGTGCCCCGCCGCGGCGATCCAGTTCGCCCCGATCGTCGGCATCCTTGCGGTCATCGGCATCCTCTATGCCGGGCTGATCTGCTGGGTGCAGAAGGATGTCAAGAAGCTCGTCGCCTATTCCTCGGTGAGCCACCTGGGCTTCTGCGTGCTCGGGCTCTTCGCGCTCAACAGCATCGGCCTCACCGGCTCGATCCTGTACATGATCAACCACGGTCTCTCGACCGGCGCTCTCTTCCTGTTGATCGGCATGGTCTATGAGCGCTACCACACCCGCTCGCTGAAGGAACTGGGCGGACTCGCGGCGAAGATGCCCGTCTGGTCCACGTTCATGGTCTTCTTCGCGATGGCGAGCGTCGGCCTGCCCGGGCTCAACGGCTTTGTCAGCGAGTTCATGTGCCTGTTCGCCGCGTTCCAGGCCGACAGCTATCACTGGCAGGCCGCCGATGGCGGGTTGCTCGCCGGCGCAACCTCCGGCGAGCTTGGCCCGTGGTTCGGATTCTTCGCCGGAATCGGCATGATCGTCACGGCGATCTACATCCTGTTCATGGTCGGCGCGGTCGTCTGGGGCCCGCTCAAGCTCCCTCACGGTCACGACCACAACGGCCACGATGCCAAGCACGGCGAGAACACTCACAGCTCGCTCCCGACCGACCTCAACGGCCGCGAGATCGGCATCCTCGCCCCGCTCGCCATCCTCTGCCTCGTCCTCGGCCTCTATCCGCGGCCGCTTCTTCAGGCGCTCGAAGCCCCCACGCAGAAGATGTCGCAGATGATCGACCTCGAGCGTCGCACCAACCCCGACCTGAACCGCACGACCGAGGCGACGACGGTTGCGCCCGCGCTGATTGCTCCTGACTCCCCCACTGCCGCCGCCGGCAACTGACTCCCGCTCTTTCCCTTGATCCACCATGGTTGACAAGATCGCCCAGCTCTGGCCCGAGATCGCGCTGTTCGTCGGCGCGTGCGTGGTGATGGTCATGGGGCTGTCTCGCGACCGCACCACCCGCCGCCAGAGCGGCCTGCTCGCGATGGTCGCCCTCATCACCGCCGGCTTCCTCGCGTGGTACACCACCCCCGTGGGCAGCGGCCCGCTCCCGCACATGGCGATGTACGCCAAGATGATCATCGCGGGCATCGGCCTGCTGCTGCTCATGCTGTTTGAGGGCGGGGTCGATCGCGAGTACGAGGCCTCCGTGTCCCGCGGGGCGTCGTTCGAGCCGCTCCGCTCCAACACCGGCGAGTTCTGGGCCTTCGCGCTTCTGTCCCTGACCGGCCTCATGCTCTGCGCCGGCGCGGACGACCTGATCTTCCTCTTCCTTGCGCTCGAGCTTGTCTCCCTGCCGACCTACGTCATGGTCGCCCTCTCCACCGGCAAGAACCGGTCGATGGAAGCGGCCGTCAAGTACTTCTTCCTCGGCGCACTGGGCGCGGCGATCTTCCTCTACGGCTTTGCCATGCTCTACGGAGCCACCGGCACCACCAGCTTCGCCGAGATCCACGCCATCCTCGGCCGCGGCCCCGTGCCGGACCTCGCCATGCTCGGCCTGCTGCTCTCGGTGCTCGGCATCTGCTTCAAGATCGCCGCCGTGCCCATGCACTACTACACGCCCGACGTGTATCAGGGCGCATCCTCGCCGGTCGCGGCGTTCCTGGCGTTCGTCCCCAAGGCCGCGGGCTTCTTCGCAATCATGAGCCTGCTCGGCCTCGTGGGTTGGCGCTTCGGGACCACGGGCGAGGCCCTGCCGGAGATGCTCCGCATCGTGCTCTGGGCCATCGCCGCGCTGACCATGACCGTGGGCAATGTGCTGGCCATCATGCAGTCCTCCGCCAAGCGCATGCTGGCGTATTCCTCGGTCGCGCACTCGGGATACATGCTCGTGGGCGTCATCGCCGGACCCGGGACGGGAGATTCGACGCTCGCCCGCAACGGCCTCGGCGCAGTGCTGTTCTACCTCGCCACCTACGGCATCATGACCCTCGCCTCCTTCGCCGTGATCTCGTGCCTGGAGCGCAAGAGCGCTGAGGGCGGCACGGAAGAAGCCGAGGACGTGGCAGACCTCAATGGCCTGTGCAAGCGCGACCCGCTGCTGGGCTGGACGATGGTCATCTCGGCGGTCGGCCTGCTCGGCCTGCCGCCGCTGCTGGGCTTCTTCGGCAAGCTCCCGCTGTTCACCTCCGGCATCTCCGCGGGCGAGGTTCCGCTGGTCCTCATCCTGGGCATCAACTCCGCGATCGCGGCGTACTACTACCTGCGTCTGGCCGGCGCGGCGTTGCTTGCCGAGCCCGAAGCCGACGGCGTTGCCCCGCGGATCGTGCGGTACGGGGCACGGCGCCTCTCCGGCGCGGTCGCGGCCCTCGCCGTCATCTTGGTCGCCGTCACCGGCGCGGGCTCGTGGCTGGGCGCTCAGGCCGCCGCGGCAGGACGATACAACCACCTCAGCGGCGTGCAGGCCGCCAAGCCCACGAATGCAGCCGCTGCGGTTGACCCGGTTGCCGCGGCCTCGCCGGCCCGATGACTTGTTGAATCAACGCAAACTGGTTTGAGGGCGTCCGGCACGCCCAGATGTGCCAACGCTGGCCTTCGCGCGTGCGGGACGATCCCCGCGCTCAAGCAGACCGCCAAGACTCGATACCGCGGGCAACCCCGGCCTATCCTCGTCCGTAGAAGCATGCACACGCCGGGGCCGAAACGGCCGGTGCGCCGCCCGCAAACGGGCAGGGTTCGGACGGCCGCGAAGGCCAGGTCCGGATGGGAAACGGGGCCGGGGACACGATTGGAGATCCGTTCATGAAGACGTTCGCTCAGGCTCGATCCTTGCGCCGGTTCCGCGGCGATTCGTCCGCCTTCGTGCCTGAGGCGCTCGAGCCCCGCCGACTGCTGACAGCCGACCTCGCCGTGAGCTTTCAGGAGTTCACCGTGCCCTCGCCGCTGGTGCCGGGCGACCGATTCAACGCTGGCGTGTTCGTGGACAACAACGGTCCGATGGCGGCGGTCGGCCTTGTGTCGATCAACTTCTTCCTTTCCACCGACGTCAACTTCGACGCCAACGACGTCAACATCGGGTCATACCCGAGCCTGCCGATCTCCCTCTCCTCGGGCGATTTCGGTGACTTCGCCGATCAGGTGCACATCCCCGCCACGGTCACGCCGGGGAACTACTTCCTGCTCGTTCGCATCACGCCCAACAGCGCGATCGCGGACACCAATCAGAGCAACAACGTCGCCGCGAGCGATGACTTCTTCCCGCTGGAGATCAAGTTCGGCAACCTGCCCGGCCGCGGCAACGCGATCCTCGAGCAGGTGGACCCCGAGGGCACGATCGTCCAGTTCCAGCTCTTCAACGGCGGCACGGGCACGGTCTCTCAGGACGATGACGGCAGGTTCGATATCACCGTGACCGGCGCAGGCGCAAACTCCCAGCTCGGCATCGCGACCAGCGGCGGGGACGGCATCGTCGATATCGACGACATCGACATCGCCGGCTCGATCTCATCGGTCACCGGCGCCAACGCGCGACTGTTCGGCTCGCTCTCGGTCTCCGGCACGCTCGGCACGCTCACGCTCGGGAACGTCGGCGGGACGGCCGCGGAAGTGCCCATCACGATCGGTCAGGCCGGCGTCAACACCGTCATCACGCTCGGCGAAGTGACCAACGCCTCGATCTCCACGCCCGGGGCCATCCAGTCGCTCACCGTGACGCGCTGGACCGACACCCTTGGCTCGCCGGTCGACCTCATAAGCGCCCAATGGCTTGGCTCGCTGAGCACCACCGGCAACTTCAATGCAAGCCTCGACCTCTCCGGGCGCACCGGGGCCAACACCCTCGGCAGCGCGGCCATCGGCGGATCGCTGAACGGCGGATCGTGGCGGGTCGTCGGCCGCGGCGGAACCATCCAGGCGTTCGCGACGACCGCGAAGTGGAGCGCATCGTTCACACAGATGCTCTCTTCGCTCACCACTACGCGCGTCTTCCGCGGCACAGTCGCGGCCAAGAACATCCTCGCCGTCAACATCGGGTTCGACATGCTCGGCGCAAAGATCCTCGCCGGCGCAAACCTCGGGACCGACGGGCGGCTCGGCGGCACGGGCGACGCCGCGGATCGATTTGCATTCGGCCGGATCGACTCCCTCACCGTCGGCCGCAAGGTTCGCAACTCGATCGTCGGCGCGGGTCTCGATCCGGTGAATGGGGTCTTCAACGACGGCAACGACCGGATCAAGCAGGTCAACAAGAGCCGGATGGGCGACGTCACCATCGTCGGCAACGTCGCTCCCGCCGCGAGGATCGTCGCCGGCCGCTTCACGGGCGGTGTCACCGTTCGGGGCATGACCATCGACCCCGCGGTCGATGCGAGATTCCGAGTCACCGACACCGTGAGCCCCACCGCGGAGTTCATCAGCGCCGACATAACCGTGACTCCCTCCCTGATCCGCGTGCGGTTTGGAGACAACCAGGCCGTGCTGCGGTCGAGCATCGGCGATGGTGACATCCGCATCGACGCCCCGGGCGGCGCATTCTCGCTTCTGGTCGAACTGGTGAGCGTGTCCCGGGCGACCGACGGCACCCCCATCACGGCGACCTACCGCTTCACCCCGCCCGACGGCACCTGGGACGCCTCAGAGAACGGCACGTACAGCGTCGTCCTTCTGGCAGGCGCCGTCACCGATGTGGCCGGCAACCCCGTGGGCGGCGGCATGGCGGTCACCCTCGGCACCTTCGATGTGCTCGTCTGATCCGTGCGGCACGCGTTGACGACATTCCCCTGAACAAGCGACGTCGCCCTCCTGTTCCGCTCCGGTGCAGGGGGCCGTCTGCTATTGTGCACACCCTATGGCACTCGCGTTCCTGGCGGTTCTCATCCTGGTCAACTCGCTCTTCGTCGCGGCGGAGATGGCCCTGGCATCTTCGCGCCGGGCACGACTTGAAGCCGCGGCCAAGACCGGCGGTGCAGGTGCCCGCGCGGCTCTGGCGCTCTACAACGAGCCGACACGGTTTCTCTCAACGGTGCAGATCGGGATCACCCTGATCGGCATTCTCTCCGGTGCGTTCGGCGAATCGGCCATCGCGGACCGACTCACGCCTCGCATCGCGCAGATCGAGATGCTCGCTCCGTATGCGGCGGGCCTCTCGCTCACCCTGACGGTGCTGGTCCTCACGTTCATGACTATCGTTTTCGGGGAACTGGTTCCCAAGCGGTTGGCGCAGTCGTTCCCCGAGCGGTTCTCGGCGTTCTTTGCTCGCCCGATGCGGGTGGTCTCGCGGATCGCCGCGCCGGCGGTGTGGGCGCTTTCGCATACCACCGATCTGATCCTCCGTCTGCTGCCCTTCCGCGCCCCCGTGGGCAATGCCGGCGCGGAGGAGGAGGTTCGCTCGCTGATGCGCACGGGCACCACCGAGGGCATCTTCCATGAATCCGAGCAGCGGATCGTCGAACGCGTCTTCACGCTCTCAGACCGCACAGTCAAGTCGCTGATGGTGCCCAGGCCGGATATCGACTGGCTCCCGGCGGATGCGAGCGTGAACCGAATCCGCGTCGCCGTCGCGACCTCCAGCCACTCGCACTTCCCGGTGTGCAACACGGGGCTCGACGACCTCGTCGGCGTCGTGCACGTCAAGGACCTGGTCAAGAGCGGGCTGATCAGCGATGAGATCAAGCTCGCCGAGCTGGTCCGCAAGCCGATGTACGTCCCCGAGACGCTCCCCGCGCTCAAGCTGCTGGAGACGTTCCGCCAGCGGCAGGACCGCGTCGCCTTCGTGCTCGATGAATACGGTGTGCTCGAGGGTCTGGTCACGCTCAACGATGTGGTCGAGGCGATCGTCGGCGACGTCACCGGCGGGAGCGATGCCGACCCCGAACCCATGGTCGTGACCCGGGCCGATGGCTCATTCCTGCTCGACGGGATGCTGCCCGTTGACGACCTCCGGACGCTCATGTACGGTCCCGATGGCTCCGAGACGCCCCTCCCCAAGGAGTCCGAGGCGACCTTCGAGACCCTTGGCGGGTTCGTGCTGGCATATCTGGGTCGCATCCCCGCAACCGGCGACTCCTTCGAGTTCGAGCGTTACCGCTTCGAGGTCGTGGACATGGACCGTCACCGGATCGACAAGATCCTGCTGCAGATCACCCCGCCCGACAGCACCGCCACGGATTCCGACCCGTCCGCGCTGTAGCGGCCTGATTACTTGGGGGCAACGCCACCCTGAGGCGATTCCTCCGGGTTGCGATCCGGCCCGAGCATCTGCTCGCGGAACATGTTCAACGCACCCTCGGTGATCCCCTGCGGTGCGGGGAACCAGAAGTCAAACGGCGGGCTTCCCGATTGCTGGGCGTTTGCATCCAGCCGCCCCCGCATCATGCTCCGCTCCAGCAGGACATACGCCCGCGCCTGCAGGTCCGTCGGCGCCCGCCTGTACATCAACGCGCCCTGAGGCACGCCCGCTTCTTCCGCCATGCCCGCCAGCACCGTCGCCGCGAACTGATCGAACGGCGGCAAGCCCATGCGCCCCTCGTTGCCCGCGACGCTCGTCCGGAAGCCCTGCTCCTTCTGATACGTCTTGTGGAACAGCAACGCATACTCGAAGTTGGATCGGAACAGCTCCTCATCCCCCGCCAAGAGGCCGGAGATGTATGCCGAAAGCAGCGCACCCACGATCTCCTGGAGCGCGACCGAGGGATTGGTCTCCCGCGCATCGCGTGTGATCTCCTCCTCCACAAACTCGGCGAGCGGCTTGGTGATCTGGTCTCTCAGGTCCGGCCGATGCTTGTTCAGACCCTCCCACGTGCGGAGGTGCTCGTAGTAATCCGCGGCCCGGCCGCGGTCGCCGCGACGGTACAGGAACCGGATCGCATCGCGCAACAGGTTCTCGTACCCGGCGGAATAGAAGCTGAACACTTTGGTCTCGGAGTCAAAGTCCGACCGGTCCTTGAGCTTGTCGAGAATCTGTCCATACACCGGCACAAAGTCGGGGTTCGGGAGTGTCTGATAGAACGAGGGGTTGGCGATGTCGAAGAGGATCCAGCCCGAGCGGTACAGCTCCTGAACCGCCTGAATCGTGACGCGGTCGGTGTTCAGGAAGTCGTAGTTCTTCCGGTTCTTCTCCGTCGCACGGAGGAGCGCCTCCTCCGAGCCGCGGGCGGACCAGTACACCGCGTGCGCCGCCGGGTGACGCCAGTCCAGCGGGCCATACTCGCGCGTGTACCGGATCATCCGGTCCGGCTCCATCTTGTACTTGTCCATAAGCACGCGCTTGCGGACGTGCCTGAGCAGGTGCGGCGCGGCCTCCTGAAACCGCGGGTCCCCCGCCAGCCTCACCAGCGCATCGGTCTCAAACCACTGCGGCAGAATGCCGACCTCCCCCGCATAGCCCGCATAGCTCTTGCGGACCTCGTGCGCCTCCAGAAGCCTCTCATCCAGATCAATCTTCAACTCCGAGCGAATGAGCGCCACCAGTTCGCGGGCCTCGGGGTACTTTGCGTACAGCTCATCGATCGTCTCGTACGCGTCCGCGATCGGCCTCAGCCAGTTCTCCATGTACAGTTCGCCGAGCGTGTTCCCCTCGACGCGCTCGCCCAGCGGGATCCGCGGCGGAGAACCCAGCACGATCGTCCACTCCCGCGCGTGCATCCGCTTGTAGTACTTGTGCGCATCATCGGTGTACCCCTGCACCTTGTGCAGATAAATCCACGCAAGTTCCTTGTGCAGCAGGATGTCCGCCGGGTTCGCCGGGATGCCCTCCTCCCGCAGCAGGTTGATGCCCGACTGCACCCATTGCCAGCGCTCTTCGCGCGTCTGCGTCACCACCGAGATGTTGTACGCCAGGTTCCACGCATGGAACGCCCAGACACGGGGGAAGCGGGGCTGCAGCCGCGTAATCGTGCGCGCCAGATCGATCGCCTCGTAGTACTTTCCGTCCTCCTTGAGCGTGTTGGCGCGGATCCACAGGAAGTTCACAAACACGCCGCGGAACGCGCCCATCGCGATCCCCAGCCCGACCTCCGGCGGGTCGCCCTTCTCGGCGCTGTCGGCATACACCAGCTTGTTCCGCCCCACCGATGCCGCGAGGTACATCGCCAGCACACCCTGGATGCACAGGAACACCGCCAGCACGCCCACGGCCGCAAGTTGAATGGTCCTGTCGCGTCGCATCGTGTGCCCGCCTGTGTGGCCTTACTGCCCGGAATACGTCGCCAGCTCGCGCCGACGGAAGATCATGACGCCCATCGCATAGAGGACCGATGTCAATGCTCCGAGCACGACCACGCCCGTGCTGACCGCGCCCCAGCCGAGCAGCCGACCCTCCACCAGATGCTGCGTCGGCCGCAGATTGGAATAGAAGTTAAACGCGAACGACACCGGAACCGCGATCGCGCGGATCACCACCCGCGTCCACAGGATCTCGTCCTTGTCGCCGCGCGACGCATAGTACTCCAGCGACTCGGTCAGGAACCCCGCCGATTCGGCCATCAGGAACACGCCGAACGCGACCAGGCACGCCACCGCGAACGAAAGGTGCGTCGCCGCCCACACGCCCACCATCGCCAGGAATGCGAGCTTCATGAGCAGCACCAGCATCACACGCACGAAGTTCGCGCGATAGCTCGACACCGGGAAATAGATCTCGATCCCGTCCGGCGGGAACGACACCGTCTCGGTGTTCGCCCAGTCGCTCTCCGGAAACTCCAGCCCCTTGAGCGCATCGCCGTTGATCACCTGCAGCACCAGCATCCCGTCGGATCGGATCGACGCCGGATTCAGGTTCAGCGTGATCGTCTGCCCTGGTGGGATCACCTGCACCACCGGCAGCATGTTGTCGGAGACAAACGTCAGCTTCACCAGCGCCCGCGGATCGTTCCCGCCCGCATCGACCCTGTACCGGAACGTCAGGCTCTCGGCCCGCTCCTTGGCTCGCTCCAGCCCCTGGAAGGCAAACACCTCGCGCCCGCCCGGCGCGATCGCCAGCATCGCGTCGCGGTGCTCGCGATAGATCTCCTGCATGATCCGGCCGCGCTCTTCCGCCGTCTCGCGGAACATCGGGTCGCCCCGACGCATCCGCTCGATCCGCTCATCGATCTCCGCCTTCACCGCGTCAAAGTCCAGAGTCGGCAGCGACGGCCGCACCGATTGCCGCGCCGTCAGCACCTGGGTCTCCAGGATGAGCCGGTCCTCCGCGATGAACTCGTTGCCGGCGGAGATAAACGGCCGGAACTCCCCCACCGCCCGCTGCTCGCGCAGGTATCCGACAAACAGGAACACGCCCGTGGAGCTCACCGTCAGCAGCACCGCCGCGACGCCCACAACCCCCAGCCACTTGCCCAGCAGATACTGCCACGATGCCACCGGCTTGGTCATCGTCTGCCAGATCACCTTGTCACGCTGCTCAAACGCCACCGTGCCCACCGACAGGAACAGCACCAGCAGCGCAATGATCCAGAATGTTCCCCCCGTGCCATACTGCAGGAACGACTGCACCCGATACCGCAGCGGCGTCTCCGGATCAAGCTGCCCCGGCAGCGCGGCCAGCGCAAGCAGAAGCAGCACGATGAACACCAGCGAGACTTTCATCCGCACGGCCTCGATCACCACGTTCCGCGCGATCGCCGTCACCGCCCACGGCCCGCTCAGCAGCAGCTTGAGCATCTCCATCAGCACGATGAACGAGAACGACAGCGACCCCACCGCCGCGATGAACAGCCCCGCATCCCGCCACCCCCCCTCGCCCCACTGAATCAGCGGCCACGCCACCGCCGCAAGCGCGATCACCACCAGCAGCGACCACAGGCCGATCCCCAGCCACACCACGCACACCGCGATCAGCGTCAACGCGCCGATCCCCACCGCCACCGAGGTCGGGTCCGCCCGCGCCGCCAGAACACGATTGATTGCCGCCGCCGTCTCCTCCGCTGCGGAGCGCTGCCGCTCGAACATCGCCCGCTCTTCCGCCGATGCATCCGCGCCGGGCTTTGGCGCCATCTGCTCAAACTGACTCTCGACCGCATCCCCCGATGCCCGCGTCACGATGTACGTGCCCATCCCCGCAATGCCGACCAGCAGCAGCGCGATCGACGCCACGATGCGGAAACCCCGCGACCGCTGCGCCCGATCAATCGCCGCCATCACGCCGCGAACGCTCACGGATTCCCCCCGCTGCTCCCCCGCTTCTGCCCGCCGCCGGAATCATCCAGCAGCCCCTCGATCATGCCCAGGTCCACATCCTTGCTCGTACGTCCCGCGGCCTTCTCCGCCGAAGCCTGATCCTCCGCCTGCGGACGCGGCTGCTCGACTTCCGGCGTCAGAAGCTCCTCAAGCACATTCCGGTCCGGGCCCGTCGCCGCCGGTTGCTCCGCCTCTCGGTTCGCGGCGATCGGCTCCGCATCGCGTCCCGCGGCCAGCAGCGAGTCGATCACCGCGGTCCCATCGTGCTCGCCCTCAAGGAACGCCGCGGTCTTCCCGCCGTGCTGCGCGCCGCTGGTCTCCGCCGCCTGCGCACGGGCCTCATCAACGATTTGCACAAACAAGTCCTCGAGCTTCTGCCGCGGCTTGGCCACGCGCACCACCGACTTCGCGCCCCCGCTCCGCTCGCGGATGATGCGGTCGATCGTGCTGATCGTGCCCTCATCGAGCGGATCCGTCTCCAGCACCGTCGCTTCCTCGGTCTCCAGCAGCTCGTCGCACGTGCCCTCGCGCTGAATCCGCCCGCCATACAGGATCACCATGCGGTCCACGCAATCCTCGACATCCGACAGCAGGTGGCTGGAGAGCAGGATCGTCTTGCCCCGCCGGCCCAGCGCGATGATCAGGTCCTTGATCTGCCGCGTGCCGATCGGATCGAGTCCCGTCGTTGGCTCGTCGAGGATCAGGAACTCCGGATCATTGATCAGCGCCTGCGCGATGCCGATGCGACGCTGCATGCCCTTGGAATACTCCCGCACGGGCCGGAACTGCGCTGCGCTCAGCCCGACCATGTCCAGCAGCTCGTCGATGCGCCGCTTGCGGACCGACCGCTCGATCTCAAAGAGCTTGGCGTAATAGTCCAGCGTCTCCCGCGCGTTCAGGAACGGGTAGAGATACGACTCCTCCGGCAGATACCCGATCCGGCGCTTCACGGCGACATCCGTCGGCAGCTTGCCAAACACCGAGACGAGCCCGGATGACTTGTGCAGCAGCCCCAGCAGGATCTTGATCGTGGTGGACTTGCCCGAGCCGTTGGGCCCCAGCAGGCCGAATACCTCGCCACGCAGGATCTCGAAGCTGACGGCGTTCACCGCCTTGGCACGCGGTCGAAGCCAGAAGTCGCGGAACACCTTAGTCAGCCGCTCGCAGACCACCACGGCCTCGCGCTGCTGGTTCGCGATGCCCCTGACGCCCGCCGTGCTCGTGAGACTCTGGACCATCACGACTCCGTCCAAGATTGCCGACACACCTTACTGCGTCACCTTCGAGCCCTCTTGCCGCTGCTCGAACCGCGCCCGCTCCATGTTCCGCATGCGCTCGCTCTGGGCCTGGTCGAACTCCTTGCCGTACCGAGCGATCTCCTGCTCCCGCGTCAGCGCGGGGTCGCGGTTGATCATCAGCACCGTCCGCGCCGCCGAGGGCGGCAGCAGCATGATCTGCGTGTTCTCCCGCGTCGCAAAGATCTGGTACGCATCGGCCCAGTCGCTGTTGAGCAGCACCTTCGGGTTCACCTTGAACGCTTCGAGCTTCGCGTCAAACAGGTCCGCCTCCGCCCGCGCCTGCGCCACCATCGTGGTCCGCTCCTGCCGCGCGCCATCCAGCATCGATGTCACCGATCCCGACACGCGCGGATTCACCGGCACGCCCCCGATCTCCGTCGGCCGGCCCAGCAGCAGGTCGTTGATCCGCGCCAGCGTCGCCTCCGCCGCGGCCTCGTCCTTCTGCGCAAGATCCAGCTCATACTGATCAATCTGCGACAGGATCTGCTCCGCCGCATCCCCAGCCGCCGCCTGCAGCGCCTCGCGCCGCGCCGACACCGCATCCTCGATCGCCGCGGCCGACTGCGACTGCGCCGCCTGAACGCGGTAATACGCCGGCATCACCCGCCGCGGCGGGAACTTCTGCGTCATCGACAGCGTCTGGATCAGAATCCCCGACTCCAGCGAGTCCAGCATCGCCTGCGCCGACTGCGAGGCCAGCATCTCCACCGTCCGGAAGGTGCCCTCCTGACGCCGCTCATCCGGCACGTTCCGCATGAACTCGTCGAGCGTCACACTCGCCGTCGCGCGCACAATCGCCTGCATCACGATGGCGCGGACAAGCCGATGCTCGGCCTTCTCATCGCCGACATTCTTGGCGTACAGGTCCGGGTTCCGCTCGTCATGCTGATACGTCACCGCCCAGCGTGCGTGCACCAGCGCGCCGTCCGCCGTCAGAAGCTGACCATCAACATTGGGGTCGAGCGACTCCGATCCGCCGCCGGCGAGCACCGTCGAGCCATCCGTCGCCAGTTGCTTCTCTTCCTGCTCAGCAAGGTTGGGGAAAAACTCGCGCCGAAGTTCCATGGACTGCGAGCCGACCGGGACCTTGATGATCTCGCCAAACGGCGCGGGCCAGCCCAGGTGCGGGCCAGAGTCCAGGTTGCGGTCGATCACACGCCCGAAGCGCAGCTTGATGCCGCGCTCCGACGCCCCGACGGAAGTGAACCCCGATCCCGCGAACAGCACCACCAGAACCACGATCGCGCCGAGCATCACGCGATAGCTCCACCGGAGCGCATCCGCGAGCGACTTGGTCGCCGGGTCCATCATGTCCGCCATGCTCACGCCCTGGGAGGCTTCGCCCCCGCCAAGACGCACGCTCGCCTCGCCCCGGCGCTCCCGGCGCGAAAGCGGGGAACGCGATGCCGGACCGCCATCGGGCATCATGCTCATCGCGCACCCTCCGTTCCCGCCGCCGCCGCCGGACGATTCGTCGGGGTCGCCGCAGGGATCATCCGCTCAAGCCCCAGCATCGGGATCGACCCGTCGCGGAACAGGCTCGATGCCCCGGGGTTGAAGTACTCAAGCCCGGGAAGGCTCGTCGGGAGCACGAGCGTCGTCGTACGGCCGTGCGCCAGCCGCATCAGCTCCATGTTCTTCAGGAAGACCGCCAGCTCCGGCTTCTCGTTCATCCGCTTGGTGAACTCCGTCACCTCGGCCTGACCCTGGTTCCGCAGGTTCTTCGCCGTTGCCTGCGCAAACGCCAGAATCCGCTTCGCATCGTTCTCCGCGCTGGACCGAATCGCCGCGGCCTGGCTCGAGCCCTGGCTCAACGTCTCGCCGATGATCTTCTCGCGGTTCTTGTTCATCCGGTCGATCACGCTCTTGGTGACCTCCTGCGGCAGCGAGATCGTCGAGATCCCCACGGTCAGCGGCATGATGCCCGCATCAGACAGCGCCGCCCCGCCCTCAAGCCCGCCGCCCGTCCGCTTGAGCAGTTCGAGGATCCGCTGCTCGAGCTTCGGCAGGCTCGACCCGTTCACATCGCTGGAAAGCAGTTCATCCAGGCGATACTGCCCCACCTCCGTCATCGCGCTGCCCAGCGTCGTCGAGAGGATCCGCTCGGCCTCGCTGTAGTGATCCATCACGCCGTCGCCCGAACCCGAGAACCGCTTGTAGAACTTGAGCGGGTCATCCACCCGCCAGGTGACATACGCCGTCAGCACGATCGGGCGCTGGTCCGAGGTCGATTGCGTCTCGGGCTTGGTCTCAACCAGCCGCAGCCGCGTGTCGTACTTCGTCACCGAGTGCACGTACGGGATGCGGAACCGCAGCCCCGGCTCGGAGATCACCGAGTTCTCGTCTGCTCGGCCGAAGGTCGCAACAACCGCCTTCTCGTTGAAGCCCACGGTGTACGACACCATGAAGCCGACAAACGTCAGCACCACGATGGCGATGATCAGGAAACGGACGATGAGGCCTGTGGAGCGTTGCAAGGACGGATCTCCTCGTGGATAGCCGCGGCCCATGGCCCGCGGCGAAACACCGTTCGTTCAGGGGTTCTGCTGCTGGTTGACCGTTGGGTTCTCAAACAAGTTGCCGCCGATGGCCGCATCGTGCAGGTCCACACGCACCTCAAGACCCTCCCGCGTGTCGGCGACGATGTACACCCGCTTGTCCACAAGCAGCTCGCGGATCGTGTCAAAGTACTTCCGGGCGATGTACACCGACGGCGCGGCCTGGTAGTTGGCGATCTCCCCGGCGTGCTGCTCCGCGCGGGCGCGGGCATCCATGTGCATCTCCCACCGCTCCCGGCGCGCCCGCTGAAGCTCGATCGCCGCCGCCCCGCCCGCCCGCGACATCAACCCGCCGATCCGCGCCTCATGCACAAGCCGCTCATCCGGGTCGGTCTCCGACTCATACAGATTGATCGCGGCCACGATCTCCCGGGCCTGCTCCAGCGAGCCCGCGGCCTCGATGAGCATCTGCTCGGCTTCCTTTTTCCCGTTCTCGATCGCCGCCTCGCGACGCTGCCCCGCGCTCACGACCTCCTCGAACTTCTCCGCGGTCTCTCGGGGCGGGTGAACGCCCTTGATCCCCGCGAACATCACCTTGATCCCATACCCCTCAAACAGCTTGGTCATCCGCCGCTGGATCTCCGCCGCCGCGCTCGCGCGCCCGCTCCCCAGAAGGTCATCCACGCTCCGCGTCGCCATGAACCGCATCAGTTCCCGCTGACCCTCGGACTTGATCACCGCCTCCCGATCCTCGGGCGCGGCGATCCGGTTGAAGGTCACAAGGTCGCTGATCGTGTAGTACAGCGGAATCTCCGCGGCGATCAGCGACCGGTCCCCCGCGCTCAGTTGTCCCGCCGCCCGCTCCATCGCCTCGGGCTGCACGATGAACATCCGCTCGACCGCCTTGTGGTCGTTGGTCCACAGGATGGCGGTGGTGATCGTCGGCGCCTCGCCGCCCAGGTCCACGCGGCGCAGCCGCTCGGTCTCGTACCGCTCGATCCGCTCAAACGGCCACGGCAGCTTGAGGTACGGCCCCGGCATCAGCGGCTGGGTCTCCGTCACGTTGCGCCCGAAGCGGATCCGCAGGGCCTGCTCGTTGGGCTGCACGATCGTGATGCACGTCAGCGACCACAGCACCAGCACGCCGACGACGATCAGCGCGGCGAACGACCGGCTCAGAAGCTGATAGAACCAGCTCCCAGTCACATCAAAGCCGAACTGATAGTTGAGCGCACCGCCGATCGATTCGGCGATGCGATCCGGAGCCGCCGCGAACCCCAGGATCCGCGAATCCATCGCCGGACGCGGGATCTCGCCCGGCCGCCGCGGGCGGTAGATGCCCAGCAGGAAGTTCAGCACGATCTCCGCGCCGATCACGATCATGGTGATGGGGATCGCGATCTGCATCGCGCGGGCCACCGTGTCCGTGCTGAAGTGATCAATCGTGTGCCCGATCGCCACCGCAGCGCCGACAACCGCCGCGCCGACCGACATCGCCGCGCCCGCTCGCAGGTTCGCCCATGCCGCGTGCTTGCCCATGCCCGCGACATAGCGCGCGAGCATGAAGCCCACAAACCCGATGCCGAACCCGATGGCGATCCGCCATCCCGGGACCACCGTCGGCTCGGCAAACTTGGGAAGCTCCCACGCCTCACGCCCCAATTGCAGCCGCCAGATCCCGATCCCGATGAGTGCGGCCGCCAGCGCCAGGCTCACGATCGGCAGCAGGATGCGGTGCATCCACTGCAGCCGCTTCGCCGCGACCTTCAGCTCGTCCCCCGCCTCCCCGAAGACCGAGGCCGCCCGCGCCCCCTGCTGCGCCAAGGACTCGGCTTCCAGCGCCTCCAGCCGCTCCCGCCGATGCTGATCGAACACAACCGCCAGCGACAGCCAGACCACCAGTCCCAGCAGCGCGAACATCGCCGCGCTCACCGCCGCCGGGTCCCGCGCCACCACGCCGTACACCAGAAGCACAAGTCCCATGCCCAGCTGGAGCGCAAAGCCCAGGAGGCTGATACTCGCTGCACGCTTATAGCTTTGGAAGTCGGCCTTCATGCTCGTCAGATGCTCCGGCGAAACTGCTCCCCGCCCGCCCCGGCTTCCAGCCTAACCATCCTGCCGCGGCCCTGCGCGGGCGAGATTGTCGCCCTCGCCGCTCGGGCTGTCCACATCGCGCCGAACCCGACGCGGTGCCGAACACCCCGACGGACCAGGCCCATCGTGCCCCTCCCCCACCACAAACACCGGACCGCCCCTCTCTCCGCCGACAGAACGCCGACAAGGGCGAGACAATAGACACCGACAAACCCGGGCATGCAGCCCGATCGCGCGAACCGCGCGGCCCGCCGGTACGTTGATGTACGACAGATCAGCCGCTATGTTCGTCCCGTCTGGCGAACTTTCTTCGCTTCCCCCGGTCCGGCTCAGGACCGCCCCCTCCCCCCTCGGAACCACACCCCAGCATGCTCTCGCAACTGCTCACCATCGCGCGGAACACCTTCGTCGAGAGCGTGCGCCAGCCTATCTACTTCGTCCTCATCGCCATCGCCGGGCTGTGCCTCGTCCTCACGACATGGTCCGCAGGGTTCTCGATGGGAATGTCCGAATCCGGCGAGGTCTCCGGAGACAACAAGCTCCTCCTGGATGTCGGAATGGCGACCGTTTTCGTCGTCGGCGTCCTGCTCGCCGCATTCCTCGCCACCGCCGTCATCAGCCGCGAGATCGAGAACAAAACCGTCCTCACCGTGGTCAGCAAGCCCGTTTCGAGGGTGACGCTTGTCTTGGGTAAGTACCTCGGCGTCGCCGCGGCCATTCTCCTGGCCGGGATCACGATGTCCATGTTCCTCTTTCTCTGCATCCGCCACGAGGTCCTCTCCACCGCGGCAGACGACCTGGACGGACCGGTGGTGCTTTTTTCGCTCCTGGCGGTAGGCATTTCCCTTGCCGTGGCGATCTGGTGTAACTTCTTTTACGGCTGGATCTTCCCGCAGACCGCGACGATGCTCCTCTGCCCGTTGATCGTGGTCGCCTACTTCTGCGTCCTCATGGTCTCCAAGAAGTGGGGACTCCAGTTCCCATACCAGGACTTCAAACCGCAGATCGCGATCGCCGCATCCTGCGTGGTCATGGCGCTGCTGGTCTTGACCGCTCTGGCCACCGCGGCATCTGCCCGGCTCGGACAGGTCATGACCCTCGTGGTCTGCTGCGGGGCGTTCGTCCTGGGCATGCTCTCGAACCACTTCTTGGGGTCCAGGGCCATCGACAGCGACTTTGTTGGGGTCATCGGCACCGCGCAACCACAGCTGGCAAATCAAGTTACGCTCGACCAGAACGGCGATGTGTACAACATCACCCTGCAGTTCGATCCGCGCCGCCAGCTCCGGGCCGGATTGCCGTTCTACTACGGCCCCAACCCCAACGGACTCGGGATGGCTGTCCCCCCATACGAGGAGTACAAGGGCAGCCTCACGGAGTTTGGTCCGCTGGGCGATCGAACGCTCCCCCCCGCTCTCGTCATCACCGAATCGCAAGGGCCGGGCAAGACCCTGAAGGTCCAACGCGTGGGGGCGGATCGTCCCCTCCTCCGCAGACCCCCTCAATCAGGCGACTACGTCTTCCTCGCCCCAACGCAGATCCGTCCCGTGTTCTTCGCAGCCTGGGCGCTCGTGCCCAACATCCAGTTCTATTGGCTGATTGATGCAGTCTCACAGGATCAGCCGATCCCGGCGAGGCACGTGTTGCTGGTGATGGTCTACGGCCTCGCCCAGATCGGAGTCTTCCTGTCACTCGGCGTGGTACTGTTCCAGCGTCGGGAAGTCGGTTAAACTCTTTCGGATCGCTCCGGATCGACGACGTCGAATCTCAAAGGACGGTGGTACTCATGGCACGCACATCACTTGATTCGGGGGCAAGTTCATCCAAGGCCCCGGCGGCGAAGCCCAAGCCCAGCGGCAAGGGTACGAGCAACCTCGACAAGGCCCAGAAGATCAAGCTGGTCGTGTCGGTTTCGGTCATCCTGCTCGTCACCGTCTTCATCCTGTTCAACCAGGGCATCCTTTCGTTTGGCGAGGGTGCTCCGCCGCCGACGGATGTCCCGTCGGACCTCGAAGCCGAGCTGCAGGCACAGATCGAGCGCGAGCGCAACGCGCCCCCGCCGCCGCCCACCGCTCCGACTCGTCAAGGCTCTCAATGAGCCCGGCGGGTCCATCGCATACCCGATAGTGGGTATTTGTTCCGATCGTGCTGCCTGTAACGCGCACACCTCATCGCCCTTCTCGCGGGTCGCGAGGTTGGGCTTCATCCCGCTTCGCCCCCGGTCGATCCCAGCCGATATCCGACTTCCCGGATTGAGGCTTGTGGAGCGAAGGAGGCGATGCGTTGACAGCACACTCGACGACACCCCGGGCCGTTCCCACCATTGTGGTTGCGGATGATGAAACGCACATCCGTCTGGTGGTGGCCGACAAGCTCCGCGCGGCGGGATGCACCGTGTTTGAAGCCTGCGATGGCGAAGAGGCTCTCGACCTCGTCCATAAGCACCATCCCGATGCGATCATCACCGACCTGCAGATGCCCTATATGAGCGGGCTGGAACTCTGCATGCGCCTGGCTGAAGAAGCCCGCGCCGCCGGCACCACCCCCATTCCAACCGTGCTCCTCACCGCCCGCGGCCACGTCCTGGAGCCGGAGCAGTTGTCGCTCACCGGGATCAAGCGGGTGATGGGCAAGCCGTTCGGGGTTCGCGAGCTCCTCGAGTTCGTCCAGACCTCGCTGCTTGGCCCGCGTTTCGCCGCGCACGCGGCCAAACCCGATCCGATGGCCCATCCATCCATGGGGTGCCGCGCCGCATGAGCCTGCCCACATACACCATACCGGCCGCGATCACCAACGCCCCGAGCCTTGCGATCCAGGCTCTTCGCGAGCGGTGTGCCGCGCTCGGCTTGTCTTCCTGGCGCTGCGACAACGCCGGGACAATCCTCTCCGAGCCGCAGGATCGCGGCCCCGTGGGGCTCCTGCTTGGATCCTCAATCATCACGAAGCTGCTGCGCGATGCCGTCAAGCAGTGGGGACTGCTCCCGGCGGGTCAGGCTCCGGCGGTTGAGGAACTGTTCCCCGGGTGCTGGGCCATCCCGCTCTCGGAAGAGCGCCGCAAGGAACGCGTGGGCTTTGTCGTGGCGATGGCCTTCGGCCAGCGGGCCTTGGATGAAGAGTTCTTCCTGGCGGCGTGCCGCGCAGCCCATCTGGATGCGCAGGCCACACGCAAGAGCCTGCTGCCCCGTGCGAGGTTCGACTCCGCATCGGCGGCCGCGCTGCGTGAATCGCTGCTGTGGATGGCCGCGGACCTCGGAAAGCTGGAGGAGCACGGCAAGACGGTCTCGGGCTTCACACGGCAGTTGACAGACTGCTTCGAAACGATCGACCTTCTGTACACGCTCGGTCGCTCGATGAATGACCTGACCCAGCCCTCCCAGTTCGTGCAGCGGATGTGCGACCGACTCCGTGGCGCGCTGCCGTTCACGTGGATCGGCGCGACGTTCGCCAACGACAGCGCCGTCGCGGGCGGAGCGGCCGGCCGGTTCTTTGCCAGCGGCGAGGTGGGGCTCGATCAGGATGCGCTGAGCGCGGCCGCGGCGGAGGTCTGCAAAGACCACGAGCCGCAGGTGCCGCTGATTCTGACGGAGCTCAATGGCGAGGCCATCCCGGGGTCTGGACAGGTTCTGGTTCAGCCGATCTGGCGTGGCGGGCGGCACGCCGGCGCGCTGCTGGCCGGAGACAAATACGGGGATGACCCGCAGGTCAGCAGCTACGACATCCAGCTTCTGGAAGCCGCGAGCGGCTATGTGGGGGCGTTCCTGGATAACGCCGTGCTCTACGCCGAGCAGCAGGCGCTCTTCCTGGGGACGCTCGAGGCCTTGACGGCTTCCATCGACGCCAAGGACCGCTATACCTGCGGCCACTCGCGCCGCGTGGCACACCTCTCTCACCGCCTGGCGCTGGCCATCGGCATGAGCGAAGAGGATGCCGACCGCGTGCGGATCGCCGGGCTGGTGCACGATGTGGGCAAGATCGGCGTCCCCGAGGCGGTGCTGGTGAAGGCCGGCCGGCTCACGGACCAGGAGTTCGATGCCATCAAGAAGCACCCGGAGATCGGGTTCCGCATCTTGAAGGACATCCGGCTGCTCACCGATGTGCTGCCGGGCGTGCTTCACCACCATGAGCGCTACGACGGCCGCGGCTACCCGCACGGGATCGCCGGCGAGGCCATCCCGCAGCTTGCCCGGATCATCGCGCTGGCGGACACGTTCGATGCGATGAGCTCGAACCGCTCATACAGGGCGGCGATGCCCCGAGCCGAGACGCTGGCCGAGATCACCCGATGCGCGGGAGCGCAGTTCGACCCGGAGATGGCCAAGGTCTTCGTCACCCTGGACTTCTCCGAGTACGACCGGCTGGTCCTGGAAGACGCCGGCACGGTGTCCGCCCGGGCCGCCTGAGTCGCCCAAGGGGCTTCAGCCGCGGTGCGAGCCGCCCCGACCCCCTCGGAGCACTTCGCCAACCGAATAGCATTCCCCTCGAACCGCCGAACTGTGGCAGGCGAATGGGGTTGCAGGTAGACTCCCCGGGTCCGCACAGGGCGGGAGCGGTCTTGTCACACCCCGACTCGGAAGGACCCGAGAGTGGGGATGAGGCAAGAAACCGGCTTGGCGCCACCGGAAAGCCGGCGCCGAGTCCATCACTCAGAGACGAGGAGAGTTGTTCGATGCGAAAGACGAGGAACGTCCGCGGAGGCATGTCGGCCCACACGCTCGAGAGCCTGGAGGCGCGGCAGTTGCTGGACTCCGCCCCCTTGCCCCTGATCACGGACCTGCAGAACGTGAACAACACGGTCGTGCGGTTCGAAACGACCATGGGCGATATCGACATCGAACTGTTTGACAACGCCGCCCCGATCACGGTGCAGAACTTCCTCGGGTACGTCCGCCGGGGCGATTACGACCGGACGTTCTTCCACCGCCTCGACGACGACTTCGTTGTGCAGGGCGGGCT
Source organism: Planctomycetota bacterium (assembly GCA_023432465.1). Classification (GTDB taxonomy): domain Bacteria; phylum Planctomycetota; class Phycisphaerae; order Phycisphaerales; family UBA1924; genus JAHBXL01. The sequence continues at coordinate 113,018 of JAEYUO010000076.1, forward strand.
GTCCCGCATCGCGCCGTCGGGCACCGGCTTCGCCGAGATTCCCACCCAACCCCCGGTCACCAACGAGTTCAACCAGTCGAACCTCGAGGGCACGATCGCCATGGCCCGCATCGGCGGGCAGGTCAACTCGGCGACGAGCCAGTTCTTCTTCAATCTGGCCAACAACACTTTCCTCGACACCGTGGACCAGGGGTTCACGGTCTTCGGGAAGATCGTCGGCGGGACGACCGGCCGGTCGTGGATGGTCCTCCAGGACATCAACGACATGATGACGTCCAACCAGACCTCCCCATACAACGAGCTCCCCGTCAACGACGGGTTCGACGGCGCGGACGGCGTTCAGGAAGACGAACTGCTGATCATCACCGATGTCGAGATCATCAAGCCCGCAAACGTCGCCGCCTTCTACACGCACCGCTACTACTACCCCGAGGGCTTCGCCAGCGGTTCGATCACCGAGTTTGTGCCGATGGGCAACCCTGGCGGCACCACCGTCTACTACCAGGCGATCGTCCGGGCGGAGACCCGGCAGACCCAGCCGCCCCGGACCAGCGACCCCAACGATGCCGACCCCGGCTTCTGGTTCCGCGACCGCGTCGTCAAGACGGCGTCGATCCCCGCGGATTCCCGGCGCGGCTTCACCGTCTCCCGCTCGGCGGACTCCGGCGACGACCTGGTTGACCGCGATGTGCCCTACGCCATCGAGATCTGGTCCACCGGTCCGCTGTCGGTGAACCTGAGCCACTACGACTTCGGCACGGCCACCGGCGAGACCTTCGCCAGCGAGCCGGGCCTGCGGTGGGTGCTGCCCGATGTCCGCAAGGGCACGGACATCTTCGACTTTGTCGTCTGGCAGAACACCAGCGACACCGACACAACCGTCTCGATCCAGTTCTTCTTTGAGTCGGGCAACCCGGTCACGCTGACCCGCAACGCCGAGGCCTTCCGCCGCGGCGGGCTCTCGATCGGTGAGATCCCCGCGCTCCCCGACGGGAACATGTCGGTGATCATCACCAGCGATCAGCCGATCGTGGCCGCCCTCACCCACTTTGACAACTCCGGCGACAAGGGCGGCTCCACCTCGCTGGGCATCACCGGCGACGGGCTGGCCCGCGGCATCCTCCCCGGCGGCAACATGGGCGCAGGAATCTCGGAGCGGCTGAACTTCGTCAACCCCGGCTCGACCGGCGCGATCATCACGCTGACGTTCACCTTCGACGACGGCTCGCCGGAGTTCCAGATCTCCCCGGGCTCGCTCATCCTGAGCCCGCGGGACCGCGCGACCTTCGACACCTCCACCATTCCGCAGCTCGACGGCAAGACCTACTCCATCCGCTACAGCTCCGGCGCATCGGACATCTACGCCTCCGTCGCGCACACCGAGTTCGGCGACACGCTCGCCACGCCCTTCGCCCACACCGCGGCGACGAACCACGACTTCGCCGAGGGGTTCATGGACACCCCCCGCGCGGGCGTTGATCTGTTCGAACGGCTCAGCGTGTTCAACCCCAACTTCAACGTCTTTGGCGTGAACGCCACCGATGCGGCCGTCAGCTTCCGTCTCTACTACACCGACGGGTTCGTGCTGGAACTGGACTTTGTGATCGCCGGCGGCGAACGGCTGGACCTGGATGTGGACCAGAACGCGCAGATCCTCGCGCAGGCGACGGGCGGCCGGCAGTTCTTCTCGATCGAAGTCGTGTCCGATGTGCCCGTGATCGCGATGATGCGTCACATCGACAATGGCCTGGGCTTCGGCAATCCCGATCCCTCGGGCGGGTTTGTCACGCTCGGAACGCAGCGCGGCACGGTGCTCTCGCTGCTCGAGCTCGACATGTTCTGACCGATCCCCGGCCACCCATTTTGCACATCTTCTGCCGCCCGTCCCGCCCCCCGGGACGGGCGGCGTTCGTTTCAGGCCGCCACGCCGCCGGCGAGCCGCTTGAGCACGCGAATCCCCCACCGCAGCGGCGCGGCGAGGGGACGCGGCATCGCATCCAGCGTGCGATGCACGCGGCGCGAGAGCCTGACCGCCGGCTTCGCCTCATACTCCGCGCGAACTCGCTCGGCATCGGCCTTGGCACGCGCGCCGGCCTCCGCGAGCGCCTTCTCGGCATTCTCCCTGCCCGCGCGGTCTCTGGCCGCCTGCTCCCGGAGGGCGAAGCACTCGTTGTACACATCCTGCACATGCGAGCGAAGCTGCGTCAGCAGGATGGACCGCCGGTCCTCATCGATCCAGTGGGCATCGCCCGAGCGCAGCAAGCCGTTGGCCAGACGGATGATCTCCACCGCGTTGGCGATGAAGAAATCGCGGTGGCGGGCGACGAGCGAGCCGTACAGCTCATCGTGGCGCGCGACGGCATCGGCGATCATGGTGTTGGGGCTGTGCCGCCGCCAGACAAACAGCGGCTCTCGCACACGCACGCCACGCCATCCGCGATCGGCAAACCGCATCCACAGGTCCCAGTCCTCATATCCCAGCCGCATGGACTCATCAAACCCGCCCACCTCCAGGAATCGACTCCGGCGCACGACGCAGGTGACGGGGTGGAGGTTCGTCACCGCCAGCAGCAGCGGATCCCACTCCGGGACATTCCAGATGCCCGTCCCCAGCCCCACCAGTTGCTCCTGGCAATAGGCATGGCTGACCTGCGGCGAATCGCTGGCGAGGAGCTTCGCGCACAACTTGCGCACAAACGACGGCTCGACATAGTCATCGGCATCGAGAAACACCAGCAGGTCGTGGTCGGGCGCGAACGTCAGTGCGGCCTGGACTCCGGCGTTGCGTGCCGCGGGCAGCCCGGCGTTTGCCTGGTGAACCACGTGCACCCGCTGCGGCCCGCCTTCCCGCTCGGCGAGTCTGCAACGGTCGCAGGCAGAAGGGGTTGTGCCGTCGGTCGAGCCGTCGTTGACCACCACCACCCGGATGTCGGCGGCTTCCTGGACGAGGGCCGAACGCACCGCCGCTTCAACGAACTGGCCGTGGTTGAAGCAAGGGATGATGAAGACGACCCGGGGAGGGGAGGGGGTCGTGGCGGGGTTTGACACGCCCCGACGATAGCCACCGGCCCGGCCGCTGGTGGCGAGCCGGGCTGGAGTATCGCGTTTGGGGGGCCCATACTTCCTCCCAACGCGATGCAGACTTTCTGGACCTTTGCAAGACGCATGCTCCGATACCGCTGGCTGGTTGCCGCGGCCATGGTGTTTGCGCTGCTCTCGGCGGGCGGCCTTGGCGCGGGGCTGCTGGGCATGAAGCCCGTGCTGGACAACATCCTGGGCGCGGGCGGCAAGGCGGCCCGGACGCTCCCTGAGATTGTGTCGGGGTGGAACAGCGAGTTGCCCGGCTGGTCGCCGAAGGTGCCGCAGGGCATCATCGATTCGCTCCCGACCAAGCCGTTTGACGCGGTCCTGTGGATCATGGTCGCGCTGGGCGCGCTCACGATGATCGGCGCGGCGTGCAACTTCATGCACGCGTACCTCTCGCTGACGGTGATCTCCCGGACGATCGCGAACATCCGGCGCGAGGCGTTCCACCGGGTCATCCACCTGCCCCTCAAGACCGTGCTGCAATCCGGCCCGAGCGATTTGGTCAGCCGGATCGTGTACGACACCGCCGCGCTGGGCGCGGGGTTCAACGCGCTGCTCTCCCGCGCGGTCGCCCAGGTCACCAAGGGGATCGCGGCGATGGCGGCGGCGTTCTGGTTTGACTGGCGGCTCGCCGGGGCCGCGCTGCTCATCGCGCCCGCGCTGGCCATCGTGATCCGCAAGCTGGGCAAGCGGATCCGCCGGGCATCGCGATCGGCCCTGGAGGGGCAGGCGGGCCTCTATCTTGCCGCGGGCGAGGCGCTGGGCGGGCTTCGAGTCGTAAAGGTGCACGCCAACGAACGCGCGGAAGCGGGACGCTTCCACAAGATCAACAAGCGCGTCGTCGCGCAGGAGTTCAAGGTTCGCACAGCGAGAGCCCTGGCCAGCCCCCTGATCGAAACACTCACGCTGTTCATCCTGGGCTCGCTGGCGGTGATCGCGATCAAGACCATTCTCGATCATCACCTCGACCCCGAGACATTCATCATGGTGCTGGGCTCGCTGGGCATCGCGGGCGCGAGCCTGAAGCCCCTGACGGGCCTACTCAACGACATCCAGCAGGCCTCCGCCGCGGCCACCCGGCTGGGCGAACTGCTCGCCCTTCCGACCGAACCCGGGCACGACCGCACGCTGCCGAAACTGCCGCCAGTGCGGGAGACGATCGCGTTCGACAACGTGGGCTTTGGCTACCCCGGAGCGGCATCGCCCGCGCTGCGCGGCGTCAGCCTGAGCATCCCGCACGGCGCGACGTACGCGTTCGTCGGCCCCAACGGGTGTGGCAAGACCACTCTGCTTTCACTCATCCCGAGGCTGTTCGACCCCGAGCAGGGGCGCATCGTGATCGACGGGCGCGATGTGCGCGAGTTCAACATCCGCTCGCTGCGGAAGCAGATCGGCGTGGTGACGCAGGACACGGTGCTGTTCCGCGGCACGATCGCGGACAACATCGCGTACGGGGCATCGGGGCTGGGTGATGGCGAGGCCGAGATGGAGAAGATCCGCTCCGCAGCGCGGATGGCCCGCGCGGAGGAGTTCATTCTTGCCAAACCCAATGGGTATGACTTCGAGATCGGCGAGCAGGGCGCGGGCCTTTCCGGCGGTCAGCGACAGCGCATCGCCATCGCGCGGGCGATGCTCCGCGATCCGGCGATCCTGATCCTGGATGAAGCCACGAGCATGGTCGATGCCGAGTCCGAGGCCCGCATCGCTGAAGCCGTCGCGGAGTTCGTCTCGCCGCGGGGCCGCGACGGCGCTGCACGATCACGCACCTGCCTGATTGTCGCGCACCGGCTCTCGACCGTGCTGGCCGCGGACCAGATCGTGGTGATGGACGATGGCCGGATCCTCGATCGCGGGAAGCACTCCGAGTTGCTCGGCCGGTGCGATCTCTACCGGTCGCTGGTGAGCAATCAACTGATGAAGGGCGATGGAGAGTCGGGAGCGTGAGTCCGAAATCCCCGGGCGCCGGGCTCGGACTCGATACGAGCCTGGGACCGAGGATCGCCCGTGAGCGACGGTGGAGCCACAGCAATGAACGGCGACGACAGCATCACACGACTGTTTGAGTACTCCGACTGGGCCAACGAGCAGGTGCTTTCCGCCGCGGCCGCGTTCAGCGATGAGCAGCTCGACCGCGGGCTGGAGATCGGCCCGGGCGCGGGCTCGCTCCGCCGCGTGCTCACGCACACATGGGCGGGCGAGGACATGTGGCTCCGGCGGTGGCGCGGAGAGCACGAGGCGAAATGGCCCAACGAATCTGAGAAGCTGACGATCGCGCAGCTACGCGATCGATTCGCCGCGACCAGGCGCGAGCGGCTGGGCTTTGTCGCTTCGCTGAACGCCGAAGCGATGGCGCGCGTGCAGGAGTATCGTGACTCGCGGGGGAGCAAGTTCCGCGCGACGCTTGCCGACATGATCACCCAGGGACTCGTGCACTCGATCCATCATCGGGCGCAGGCGACCAACGCCATCCGACGACTGGGCGGGAACGCCCCGGAGATGGACTACATGGTGCACATCAGACAGCCGGTGTGATCGTTCCGGATCCGGCGTCATACTGCGGCACCAGCGGGAGCCAGTCAACCCGCAGGCAGTCGTGGATGTCCTGGTCAAGACCTATGTGCACCAGGTTTCGCCCGCCGCGGGATTCTCGCATGGCACGGAGAACACCCTCGCGTTCTGCCGCGGCCGCTTCATACAGGCGCTGCGCGATGCGGCACTGATCGTCCGGACCATGGACAAAGCCGGCCTCGCACAGTCTCGACACGATCGCGCCCGCGCACAGCACATCCTCCATCGAGACCTCGCCGTTCGTGCCGGCGCAGACGATGTGCACGGCACGCCCTTCGGAACAAACCGCATCCACAATCGCGGCGAGGTTGGCGAAGCACCCGATCAGCACGCGCGATGCGCCCTCGCGCGAAGCGGCGTGGATCGCCCGCGTGCCATTGGTCGTGGTGAAGATGACATCCCGGCCCCCGACACGCTCCGGTGTGTACGAGCGCGGCGAGTTCCCCAGATCAAAGCCCGGGATCAACACGCCCTTCCGCTCCCCGCCGAGGATGCACTCGCGCGGCGCGAGCATGGCTCGCAGCGTGTGCGCTTCCTCGGGCTCGAGCACGGGCCGGATGCACGCTGCGCCGGCGTGCACCGCAGCGCAGATCGTGGTCGATGCACGGAGCAGATCGATGACGACAGCCTGCGCTCCGGCGAGCGCGCCGGGGGCGATGAGTGAGGGCAGGAAATGGACGCTGACCACGGCGGACATGGGGCGTTACAGCAGGCTCGCCGCCAGGCTCGCCAGTTCGCTCCGTTCGCTCTTGGTGAGCATCACGTGCCCGACGATCGGGATGCCCTTCATCTTCTCGACGATGTAGGACAGGCCGTTGGACGACTGATCGAGGTACGGGTTGTCGATCTGCTGGATGTCCCCCGTCAGCACGACCTTCGTCCCCTCGCCGACGCGTGACACGATGGTCTTGATTTCGTGCGGCGTCAGGTTCTGCGCCTCATCAACGATCATGAACTGGTGCGGGATGCTGCGGCCGCGGATGTACGTCAGCGGCTCGAGCACCAGCTTGCCGTCGGCCATCAGCTTGCGGATGCGCTGCTCGGTCGTGTGGCTCTCGGCCGATTGGTGCATCGGGTTGCCGCGCGTCGAGAGCAGGTACGTCAGGTTGTCGAAGATCGGCTGCATCCACGCGGTGAGCTTCTCGTCCTTGTCGCCGGGCAGGTAGCCGATGTCGCGACCCATGGGCATGATGGGCCTGGCCACCAGCAGCTTCTCGTAGCGTTCCTCGTTGAACACTTTCGCCATGCCCGCGGCGACCGCGAGCAGCGTCTTGCCCGTGCCGGCCGAGCCCAGCAGCGTGACCAGCCGCACCTCGTCGTCAAGCAGCAGGTCCATCGCCATCGTCTGCTGAACGTTCCGCGAGATGATGCCGAACGTCGGCTTGCGCGGGTTGCTGACGGGGATCAGGTGGTCCGTATCGGCCAGCCGTCGCGACAGGCCTGTGTGGCTGTCGTCCTTGACATCCTTGAGGATCAGGAACTGGTTCGCGTACAGCTCTCGCGTGTACACGCGCCCCTCTTCATCGGTGTCGTTGAGCGCATCGGCCAGACGATCCACCGCCAGCATGCGCTCGGCGTACAGCTCATCGATCAGCTCGCCCGATGCGGGCACCTCGTGGAAGCCGCGGTACAGCCGGTCGGCATCGACCTTCTGGTTCTCAAAGTCCTCGGTCCGGATCCCCAGCGCATCGGACTTGATCCGTGCATTGAGATCCTTCGACACAAACACCGCGCGCTTCCCCTGCGTGTGCAGGCTCCACGCCACGGCGATGATGCGGTTGTCCGGCGAGTCCTCGCGCAGCACGTTCGGGCGCGTGTGCTCGGCGACGTCGATCCGCACATCCCACCCCTCGCCGGGCGATGCGCTCTCGCCCGAGGATTCGCTCCCGGCCGAGGACGCCTGCCCGACCGTCGGGCTCGCCGCGGGCCACCGCACACCGTCGATCAATGTGCCCCGCGAGCGCAGCCGATCCAGATGGCGGATGCATTCGCGCGCGTTCCGCCCGATGTCATCGTTCTGCCGCTTGAGCTTGTCGAGCTCCTCGATCACGGCGAACGGAATGACGACGTGGTTCTCTTTGAAGACAAACAGCGCGTTGGGGTTGTGCAGCACGACGTTGGTATCAAGCACGAAGTGCTTGATCCCGGTTTCGTGCTCCTGCTCGCCCTGCATCTGCGTTTCGCGCGCGTGCCTGACCCCAGAGCGCTTGTCGCCGCGCCCTGCCGCCGTTTCGTGTCGTGCCACTGTGGACATCGTGTGCTGGGAACTCCTCCCCCGCTCCGCCCGCTTCCCCTCGCCCCTTCGGCCGGCGTCCATGTTACAGGACCTATCGGTCGAAGGTGGCGGCGGATTGAATCGAACCCGCGAGTTGGGCCTGACCCCGCCCCTTTGCGCAGTCTTCACCCTTGCCGAATTTCATACGAACGCTCCGACGCACAGGATCGCCGCGACCACGAAGGCGAAAGCCACTTTCACGACGATCGCCGCGAGCCTCCCCACGGCAGCGCCGGCCCCGATCGTCGACGCCTGGCGCCAGGACTTCTCCCCGTTGTGCCGCTCGGCGATGACCGCCCCGATGCCCGCACCCAGCGCGGCCCCCAGGATCGTGCCCAGAATCGGTATCGGGATGAGCACCGTGCCCAGCAACGCGCCGGCGAGCGCGCCGATCACCGAGCCGATGGCCCCGCGCCGCGTCCCCCCGGCCTTCTTGGCTCCCACGGCAGATGCAAAGACCTCCACCAACTCCGCGAGCAGCCCGAGAATGATGCACGCCCCCAGCGTCCACCACTCAAACATCTGCGTCGAGGGCTCGCGAAGCATGAGCCACGCCTGGCACCCCGCCGACGCCACAATCATGATCCAGATGCCCGGCAGCGTCGCCGCCGTCAGGGCGATGCCCAGACACGCAAAGAACACAACCAGACTTGCAGCGACCATCTCCACGCGCGTACTCCGACCGCTCCCCCGAGCCACTCAGTCCCGGTACGGGAACCGCGAATTAGTTGTTCGGATCGGCGGGGCTGGCGTTTCCGACCTCGACCGGCGTCTCCGCAGCCTCTGGGGCAGGGGCCGTTTCCGGGAACGCGGTCCGCTCCATCGTCAGCACCCATTCCTCCAGCGGGACATAGCGCAGCAGATCGAGCGTGTGCGATGTCCCATCCTTCAAGTGCAGCGTCACGAAGAACTTGTGCCACCGGCGCTTGTCGAACTCCTTGACATCCGCCGGGGTGATCCGTGTCCCCGCGGGCAGGATCAGCGTCTGTGTCGCGGGCTCCCATCGGAACTTCCTCGCTCCCGCGCGCAGCATCGTGATGAGCATCCACCCGCCGCCCACAAACCCGACCACCACGAACACCCACTGCAGCGGCATGTCATAGCCCGACAGCGGCTTGACCTGGTCCCGCGTGTTCCACTTCTGCGTCAGCTCGCCCATCAGCCGCTGCGGCGGAATCTCCACCGGTTCTGCGTTCGGAGAACTCACAACAATCCCCACCCCGCGAACCGGGTCGTACCGCACGGTGCGTGTTGCCGCATCCACAAAGTCCTTGGGCAACTGCCCCGGCGAGATCACAACCTGCGGCTCGGTCGTCAGCCGCCAACTCCTCGCCAGCGCCTCGAGCCACTGTGCCTTGGCAAAATCGAACTTCGCTCGCCGAGCTTCAAGCCCTGTCCCCACGGACGCCTTGCTCAGCTCCTCCATTCCGGGCGCGAGTTCCGCGTACGCCGCCTTCGGATCCGCCACGCCGATCTCCGATGGCACCAGGCGACCCGCCTCGGAAGCCGCGGCCAGGAACTTGGACAGTTTCGCTGATGCGTCCTCAAGGCCGCGGCGGGGATAGAAGTGCAGCGCATCGGCCAAGCCCCAGAACCCGAAGACCAGCAGGATGGTCAGGAACACCCCCTGCTTGAGCATCCAGTTCCCGCTCAGACGCGTGGTCGTGACGGCGGACGTGGCGGCGGGCTCGGACATTCAATGCCTCCGGGACGACTTGGCGGATATCGATCGGTCGCTGTTCGGCCGACAACAACTCTACCCGCACTAGATCGGCCAATCGCGGACTTCGCTCCGGCGAGGGAATTCGAATCTGTCGCGACAACCCTGTTTCAGGGCGGGTCCGGCGTCTGCAACGCCTCCTCCCACCATTGGTCCGCCCACTTGCGCCCCTCCTGCGTGCTGCACAGCGCGGAGAACCCGCCATCGCGCACAAGCCGCGTCGGAATCCTGGGCACCTTCGCCCCGACCCGCAGCGCGCGCGTGAGCCACATGGAGTGCACCCGACGCGCGAACTCGGCGCGGATGTCGAAGTCGTCAAAGAACATGCGGCGGAACATGGCTCGCCCAAAGTGTACAACGTCCGCGGCGTGTTGCGAGCCTCCCGAGATCGGGTCTGCACGCCATCCGGGCAGCTTGCCCGACTCCGCCTAAAGTCCACCGTTGCGCCCGTAGCTCAGTGGATAGAGCGTCGGTCTTCGGAACCGAAAGTCGGGGGTTCGAATCCCTCCGGGCGTATTGGCGATCAGCGACGCGGCGCCCCGCAGGCTGGACGGCCGAATGACCTTCATGAAACTCAAGCCGGGACCGCTCCTGCATGCGCACGGTTTGGCGCTCGCGCTGTGTCTGTCTCCCGCCGCAATGGCTGGCCAGGCCCCGATCTTCGCGGGGTTCAACCTCCAGCGGGGCGGCATCACCGCCATCGACACCGACTCCGCGTGGCTCTCGCAGCTTCGCGCGGCGATCATCGACGCATTCCCGGCCGCGCAGTTCCGAGGCGTATCCACCCTCAGCGGACCCGTCCTCGCCGATGCAGATGTGCTGATCCTCTGCTCCGCGTTCTCCGGCGGCGGGCCCATCTCCCCGCTCTCCGCATCGGAGATCAACGCCCTCCGCTCGTTCGTCGTCAGCGGCGGCTCCGCCCTGCTGTTCGTTGATGCCGATACCCCCGCGGGCTGGGATGCCGCCAACGAAAGCCTCATCAACGCCTTCGGATTGGATGTCGCCGGAAGCGCGGGCCCGAGCTCGACAATCGACCTGGCGGCCACTCCATCAGTGCTTGCCTCCGGTCGCTTCGGCTCGGTCGCGAGCATCACCTTCACCACGGGCGGCTGGTTCGAAGTCCTCGGGCCGGATGCGCAGGCCGCGGGTGTGTACGCCGGAACCGCGAACGTCGCCGTCGCCTGCATCCCCAAGGCGCGCCTCGCCCTCGGCAGTGGGCTCGTCGCGGCGTTCGGCGATACGACCTTCATCCTCGACGGCTCCTTCACACCATCCAACCGGACCGCGGTGATGAACGCGATTGGCGCGGCGATCGGCGGTGAGTGCCGGGCGGACTTCGACGCCTCCGGCAGCATCACCGTTCAGGACATCTTCGCGTTCCTCGCGGCCTGGTTCGAGGGGGACATCGCCCGCGCCAACTACAACGGCGATGCGTTCCTCGACACGACCGACATCTTCGCATTCCTCGCCGACTGGTTCGCGCGATGCTGACCCGCCGGTCCGGTGGCGATTCAGAACTTGGCCGAGAGTGCGATCGCCGCCGCCGCGGGGATCGCCGCCGCGAGGATGCACGCGAGCGCGGCCATCCGCGGCTTGAGCATCGGCGTCAGCACCGCATCGGCGATGAGCGCAAGCAGCGGGCAGATGGCGAAGATGGCCGCGCTGATCCACTTCAGGTCGCTGTAGGAGAACCCGGCGACGAGCGCTGCGCCCAGCACGCACGCCGCGCACACGTGCGCAGCGCTGCCCATCGCCGCGCCCGTGCGGAACGCGCAGATCGCCGTCGCGATCGCCGCGGCGGGCACGATCGACCATGAGAAGAAGCCGAACTTCGAGCTGCTCGACGCGATCAACGCCGCGCCGACCGCCAGCGCGAGCCCCGTGACGATGAACGAGGTGCCGACCCGGCGGCCGCGCCACTCCAGCGCGCCCAGCGCGCCGGCCGCGATGAGCATCCCCAGCGCGCTCAGCCCGATCGGGAGAGCCTTCCCGCCCAGTGCGCCCACGCCCGTGCTTGGCGAATACAGCGTGAACGCCGCGGCGAGGATTGCCGTCAACGCCGCAAGCCCCGCCCGCACCGCGAACGACCGCTGCAGCAGCCCCGCAAACACACACAGGATCGCCGCGAACACAAACACCCAGCCCAGCCGGTCATCACTCGCCGTTGGCGGCCAGTGCGGGGCGGACTTCATCAACCCGGCCCACCCGGCGATCGCGCACACCCCGATCATGATCGCGCCCGGCCACAGGCTCCCGATGCGGATCGAGAACGCGCGACCGTCCGCCGTCGGCTTGGACTTGAGAAACAAGCCGCCGATGATCGCCGCGATGACCGCGCCAATCCCGATGCCGATGAGCCATGGCTGATAAATCGCTGGGTCCATATCCAGTTCCTTCGGCGATCCCCGCCGCGTTGAAACACAACGGGCGGGCCACGGTGGCCCGCCCGTCGCAAGGTGTTCAATCGACAGGCGGCCGGGATCAGCCCGCAACGCCTTCCAGCGAGACGATCAGCTCGACATCGTCGGAGATCCCGGGGATGCCGTACGTGCTGCCGAACTCGGAGCGCTTGATCGTGAAGACCGTCTCCATCCCGATGAGCTTCTTGCCCCGGGCCTCGCCGGTTCCGGTGTTCTTGACGGTCACGGTCATCGGCTTGGTCGTGCCGCGGAAGGTGAGGTCCCCCATGACCTCAAACGAGTCGGAGCCCTTGGCCTTGACCGACTTGCTCTTGAAGGTCATCGCCGGGAACTCCTTGGCGGAGAAGAAGTCCGGGTTGCGGAGATGGTCATCGCGCTTGGAGTTGCCCGAGTGCACCGACTCGGCCTTGATGCTGATGTCAAACGAGCCGCCCTCCTCGAGCGCAAAGCTGCCCGAGACGTCATCAAACCGGCCGTAGAAGTTGGCCACCTGGTTGTGCTTGGCCTTGAAGATCACCGACGAGTGGCCGGAGTCGACCGTGTACACAGTCGCCGCGGCGGCCGGCGCCACGGCCGCGGGCGCAACCGCGCTCGCCTCGGGCACGGACATGGAAATCGCGGCAACACCGCCCGCGGCGACAACAACAGCGATGCACGGAATGCAGAGTTTCATCGAGATGGTCCTTTCGTTTGGTCCGGTGGTTTCGGTCGCACGCCCGCGACCGGATTCAGCCACGGTGCACGACCCGTCAGGGGTCGTTCGGGCCGAACGGTATACCCTCTTGCCACCCCGCCGGATGCAACGGTGGACCGTGTCCGAAATCAATCAGGAGCAGATCCACATGCCATCGGTGTTCGACACACGCGCCGACTCGATCCTCTCCCAGCTCCGAGACTCGGGGCAGTTCAAGCTCCTGCAGATGATCGAAGGCCCCATGGATGCCAGCGTCCGCATCCGCGGCTACGGCGACTGCCTCTGCTTCTGCTCCAACAACTACCTCGGCCTCGCCAACCACCCGGAAGTTGTGGAAGCCGGCATCAAGGGCCTGCGCGACTACGGCGCGGGCACCGCCAGCGTCCGCTTCATCTGCGGCACCTTCACTCCGCACGAGGTCCTCGAGAAGACCATCGCCCGCATGATGGGCACCGAATCGTCGTACACCTTCGTCAGCGCATGGACCGCCGCGGAAGCGCTCTTCCCGACGCTCTGCGAACCCGGCGACACCATCATCTCCGATGAGCTCAACCACGCCTGCCTGATCGACGCCATCCGTCTCGCAACCACGATCAAGAAGGGCGTCCACAAGGCCGTCTACAAGAACAACATCCTTGAGGGCGAGAAGTCCCTCCGCGCTGCGCTCGAAGCCGCCCGCGCCAACAAGGATGCCACCGGCCAGATCTGGGTCGTCACCGACGGTGTCTTCAGCATGGAGGGCTCCATCGCCGACCTCCCCGCGATGCGGAAGATGTGCGATGAGTACAACGCGCTGCTCGTCGTCGATGACTCCCACGGTCACGGCGTCATGGGCAAGCTCGGCCGCGGCACGCACGAGCACTTCGGCATGATCGACCCGCTCGACTCTCTCGCACGCGCGGGCGCGGCGAACCGCATCGATCTCTTCACCGGCACGCTCGGCAAGGCCCTGGGCGGCGGCGCGGGCGGGTTCATCGCCGCCAGCAAGCGTGCGACCGACCTCATCATCCAGCGCGGCCGCCCCACGCTCTTCTCCAACGCCCTCCCCTGCACCGTCGCGTGCAGCGCCAACAAGGCCATCGAGATCATGCTGCGCGAGCCCGACCGCGTGCAGCGCCTCAAGGACAACGTCGCCTACGCCCGCCAGAAGATCGGCGCGGCAGGCTTCGACGTCCTCAAGTCCCCCACCGCCATCTGCCCCATCATCGTCCACGACACCGCCAAGGCCATCGCCATGAGCAAGCGGCTCCTCGAGCTCGGCGTCTTCGTCATCGGCTTTGGCTACCCCGTCGTCCCCGAGGGCCACGCCCGTCTGCGCGTGCAGATCTCCGCCGCGCACACCAATCAGCACATCGACCAGCTCGTCGATGCGCTCAAGAAGCTGTGATGCGGATGTCCCGAATCCTGAAGTCCTGAGTCCTGTGACAGGTTCATCAGGTCCGCTCACTCAGGACCTTCTCCTCCCAATCGCCGATAGACTCCCCCACATGTCAAGCACCGATGCGAACCCACAGAACCAGCCCGAGACGATCAAGGACACCCTGATCTCGATCGTCATCGCCTTCGCGCTCGCCTTCGTCTTCCGCGGCTTCGTGGTCGAGGCCTTCGTCATCCCCACCGGCTCCATGGCCCCCACGCTCATGGGCGCGCACATCCGCGTCCAGAACCCCGAGTCCGGGTACAGCTGGCCGATCGAGCCATGGGACATCCCCTCCACCGCACGAACCACCGGCGTCTACACGTCCGTGCAGGGAGCGACACAGGCCATCACCGTCAACGACCCGCTCACCGGCCAGCTTCAGACGCGGCGGAACCTGCCGCTCATGTCCGGCGACCGCATCCTCGTTCTCAAGTACCTCTACTCCGTCATGGACCCGCAGCGGTTCGATGTCATCGTCTTCAAGAACCCCGAGAACCCGACAGAGAACTACATCAAACGCCTCATCGGCCTCCCGGGCGAAGAGATCGCCCTCGTCGATGGCGATGTCTTCGTCCGCACCGGCGGCGTGCCCGCCGGGCAACGCGACCGCAACCTCTGGGCGCAGGACGGATGGACAATCGCCCGCAAGCCCCCGGTCGTGCAGCAGGCCACCTGGCAGCCCGTCTTTGATTCCAGCTACACCCCGCCCGCGCCCAACTCCTTCACGCCCCCGTGGACAAGCCAGCAGCCCGGCTGGACATTGAGCGACACCCCTTCATACACCTACACCGGCACCGCCCGGACCGATCTCGTCTTCGACCAGACACGCCCGCGCTTCAACGATCCCGCGCTCGCGCCCCCGGAACGCCGCGAACGCTGGACCATCGACGATCGCTACGCCTACGACGAAGTCCCGCGACAGGGGCTCGGCTTCCAGCTCGAGTCCCGCTATCCCGTCTCCGATCTCCGCCTCCGCGCCGGCATCGAGGCCCAGGCCGAGGGGCTCTCCGCGGAGGCCCTGCTCACGGTCCGCGGCCGCGAGTTCCGCATGCGCATCTCCGGCGGACGTGCCGAACTCGCCCATCGCGCTGCGGGCGGCGAAGCACCCGCGTCGTGGGAAACCGTGGCCTCCGCCGATGCCCCCGCGTTTGCCCCCGGCACCATCGTCAATGTCTCGTTCTGGCACGCGGATCAGGCCATCGGCCTTGAGATCAACGATGCCCAGGTCTTTGAACCCTGGACCTACGACTGGGGTCCCGACGAGCGCATCCTGCAGGCAACCGGGCGCGAACTCGCGGACCTCATCGCCGCCAATCGCGGCGAGAACGGGAACCCGCTCCAAGACCCCGCGCTCTACCGTCGGCCGGATGTCCGCTGGGCGTTTGAAGGTGCCCCGCTCCGGCTGCACCGCGTCGCGCTTGATCGCGACCTGCACTACCAGCCCGCCCAGAGCCGCAACAAGCCCTACGGCTCGGCCCGCGGCACAGGGCCGGACTATCCCCTCACGCTCAACGGCGACCAGTTCTTCTCCTGCGGCGACAACTCCCCGGCCAGTCTCGACGGCCGACTCTTCAGCACCATCAACCCCTGGGTCGCCCAGCAGTTCGACAACACGATCGGCGTGATCCCGCGCGAACTGCTCCTCGGCCGCGCCTTCTTTGTCTACTGGCCCTCGCTCCACAAGGGCAAGGGCGCGATCCCCGTGCCCGACTTCGGACGCATGCGGTTCATCTGGTAGCCGGTCGCCGTCTCGGTCATCCTAACACTCCCCTAGTTCGGCCACAGCATCGCTGTTCAGGCTTGGCCGCGACAACTTTCTTCGCAACCCGAGGCTGTTGCAGTACGATTGTGCGTTCATGGCCGCGCCCCGTGAGTCCCATCCTGACCCTCAGTTGTCCGTGCGGGCAAGGTGCGCCATGGCCACCGCCGTGTTCACGGCCGCCACCGCCGCAGCGGCGACCCCGCCCTCGGCCCTTGACCCCAACCCCTACTCCGTGATGCGCCCGGAATCGGTCGCGCCGTTCTTCGCAGCGGCGAGGGAGCGCCGGGTGGACATGGCGATCATCGGCGACAGCAACGTACGCTTCGGAAGCGCATGCGGTCACGAACACGCGATGGGTCTAGCGTTCGTCCAGCGATACGACTGCTACGCCACGCGTGTCGATCCCGTCGGCGCGGTCGGCGGATGGGTCGCGGAGTGCATGCAGTCTTCCTGCTCACCTTTCGAAACCTACGCCGGCGGAGCCTTGCTGGATGTCCCGCTGATCGGCTTCCCGACGGAGCGCGGATTCCCATCAACATACTTCTGGCTCGATCCCGGCGAAGAAGTCCCGTACGTCTACAACACCGGGTTGGGCGTTGGCGCGTCGCATCCCATCGGCATCTCTGGCCCGCTGCGCTGGCATATGTCCTTCTATCGATTCCCCGCGCCCGGGGCGGGTGAGCCTTCCGGCTATTTCTCGCCCTCCTGCCGCGAACGGTGGCCGGGCAGCGCGGCGAACAACTACGCGTTTTCCACGGTCAGCACGACCGGCGCGCAGACGCCCGGCTTCGTGGATTGGTCGATGGATGTCCCGGCCGGCCCGCGTGCTCCCACCGGACTCATGTTCTGCCTCGCCAACTTCGCGCACGGACAGGGCATGGTCGGCCCGTTCTACGCCGAATGGAACCGCATCGAGAACACCGCCAAGGACACAGGCTTGGCATACTCGCCCTTGCTGTATCAGGGTGGACAGAGCGCTCGCGATGCCGCGCTTTCTCTGCTGGACAGTTCGGATCAAGCGTCCATGACCGAGTGGTTCCGGCAGGTCACACGCCTCCAAAATGGACCGCCGACGCTTCTCGTGCAGATTATCCACGGCGGCAATGACGCTGCCAGCAACCTGCCTGCCATCGTGTACGAACGCGGAACTCCTCAACCGGCAGAGGGCGAGAACTGGCCACAAGGCGCTCCCACCAATACGCAGGCGGGACTGAAGCAGAACTTCATGTCAATCATTCATCGCATGCGGGATTACTGGGTCGGTGCCGGCCATGATGAGTCCAACTTGTACTTCGTGATCGGAGGTTATTTTCCTCACCCGATTACATGGTTCAACGGCACGCAGCACTTTTTCGGCTTGCAGCAGGCTATTCCTGCGTGGCAAGAGATCTGCATCGAGCAACCTAACGTCGCGATGGTGAACGGCTACCAGCTCAGCACGTGGGAAGAATTCACCGACAACGCGTGGTATCGCATCCCCGGCCAGCCCTTCCCCTTCGGCGATCAAGCTCATCTCTCTCCAAGCGGCTACACCGCTTGGGGCAACGCCGTCGCCGAGGCTGTCACCCGCGCATGCGACTGCGGCCCGAGCGTCGATATCGACCTCAACGGACGGCGCGAGGTCGCGGACATCTTCGCGTTCCTGTCGCTCTGGTTCGCCGCGGACCCTCGGGCCAACTTCGATCAGGTCGGCGCAGCGCCCGCCGTGCCCGACATCTTCGCGTTCCTGTCATCCTGGTTCGCGGGCTGCGCAGGTCACTGACCCGATTCTAGAATTCCCGCTTTGCTGCTTTGCTGCTTTGCTGCTTTGCCGCTTTGCTGCTTTGCTGCTTTGCTGCTTTGCTGCTTTGCTGCTTTGCTGCTTTGCTGCTTTGCTGCTTTGCTGCTTTGCTGCTTTGCTGCTTTGCTGCTTTGCTGCTACTTCTTCCCCTCCGGCGTCCACACCAGCTCGAACATCCCGCCCCCCACCGGCCGGATCTTCCCCTGCGCAAACAGCTCATCCCACACCGCCCGCGGATACTCCCTGGGCGGCGTGATCGCCGTCACCCGCGCCTTCCCGCTGCTCAGCGGCGACCGCCCCAGCTTTGAATCGTGATCAAGCTGGTTCATCTTCAGCCGCTTCTTGAACGCCGCCAACGCCTTGGCCAGAAGCTCCGGCGTAAACGTCCCGGCCGGGGCCGCCTTCGCCACCGCCTCCACCGGCTTGCTCTCGGTCGGCGGCTCAGCCGCCGCTGCCGGCTTCTCCGGCACCAGCGGCGTCCGCATCCCAATCGGCGGCCGCGCCGGTGCGGGCGCTGCCCCCGTCGGCTTCATCGTCGAGAGCTCCCCCACCAGCTTCGCCAGCGCCTCGGTGTTCCGCTCCGCCACGATGCGCGATGCCCGCAGCGGGTCCGCGGGCGTCTTCTGCAGAGCCTTGTGCACGCGCTGCCACAGATCGCCCAGCTTCTTCGCCTCGGTACACACCGCGATGTCCGACACCAGCTCGCCCAGCTTCTGCAGGCTGATCGTGTCGAGGTTGCTGTAGTACCGATTGACGATCCCCTGCTGGTGCCCGCTGAGGAACTGACCCTTCGCCATCGCGTACTCGCTTCCTGGTAGGCCGGCGCTCGATGCCGGCGGTCCCCATGGTTCAGCAGATCACTCCAGCGTGATCTGCGTGCCGATACCCGCATCCGTATAGATCTCCAGCAGGATCGAGTGCGACACGCGCCCGTCCACGATGTGCGCCTTGGGCACGCCCGCACGCACCGCCTGCAGGCACGCATCAACCTTGGGCAGCATCCCCTCGCCGATCACCCCCCGCGCGATCATTCCCTCGATCTCCCGCTGCGTCAGGCTCGATGCGTACGACTCCGGATTCGACGGATCGGTCCGGATCCCGTGCGTGTCCGAGCACACGACCAGCTTCTCCGCACGCAACGCCGCCGCGACATGCCCCGCGGCCGTGTCCGCGTTCACATTCAGCTTCCACACCCCGTGCTCATCGCCCCTCTGCGCCACGGCCACCGGCGCGATCACCGGGATGAACCCGTCCTCGCACAGCGCCCGCAGCAGCACCGTGTTCACCTCCACGATGTTCCCCACGTACCCCAGATCAATCATCTCCCCGGCCGCGCCGTTCAGCGCCATCCGCTCGGCAAACAGCACGCACGAGCCCATCGAGTGCAGCCCGATCGCCCGCGAGCCCGACGCGTTGAGTTGCTCCACAAGATCGTGATTCACTTCCTTCACCAGCACCCGCTCGGCGATCTCCAGCGTCTGCCGGTCCGTGTAGCGCCGCCCCTGGATGAACCTGGCCTGCAGCCCCGCATCATCCATCGCCCGGTTGATCGACTTCCCGCCCCCGTGCACGATCACCGGCCGCATCCCCACCGCCGACATGAACGACACATCCGTCAGCAGCGCACGCATCTTCGCGTCGTCATCCTGAATCGACCCCCCCACCTTCACCACGACAATCTTGTCGCGGAACGACAGGATGTACCGGTGGGCCTCGATCAGCGCGTTGGCTTTGTCGATCGCTACGTTCATGTGCCGCAGAGTGTAGGTCTCCCGCAATCCTTCACCGCCGCCGACGCCTCACCTGCGCGTATACACCGTCTCCACGCGAACGCCGCTCGTCCCGTCCGCATTCAGCGCGGTCTGCACCACCTTGAACCCCTTCCCCTCCGCCCACGAAAACTCCACCGCGTACCTCGTCTCCCCGTCGCCATCCTCAAACGACCCCTCCAGCTTCACCGTCTTCCCGCCCTCCGCGGCCTTCCCCGACAGCCTGGTCATCGCCGTCGATCCGGTATAGAGCCACACCGACTCGTACTTCCCCGCCGCGCCGTTGAACCCCCAGATCTTCTGGCTCCGGAACGCGCTCCCCAGCGTCTCGCCCGTCTCGTCGATCGAGATGAACCGGCCATCCATGATCGCCGTCACCTTGGCCGTTCCCTCCGACTCAATCGCGTCATCGCCATCGCTGATGAACAGCTTCGATGCCGTGGTGTACTCCCCCGCCAGCTTCACCAGTTCACCGTGCTGGGCCACCGGCTCGCCCTGGTTCCGCACCCGCGTCGCATCGCCGCCCGGCTGCCCGACCGCCATCGCCGTCACCAGCGCGCCCACGCACAGCCCCGCCACCGCCGCCGGAACGATCTGCTTCCACGAACGACCCATGGTCTGCACTCCCAATCCCCTCCCCGGCAGGCCAATCGTTGGCGCATCCGGGCGGTCGCGGCGGCATCCCCGCCTAACCTCACCCGATGGCCAAAAAGGCTTCCGCAACCTCCGCCCCAAAGGTCGCCGCCGGCACACGGCTCACCGCCGCGACGCGCGTCGCCATCCTCCACGGCGAAGACCGCTTCCTTCAGGATGAGTACATCCGCCTGCTCCGCGAGGCCCTCGCCGCCGCGCTCGGCGGGCCCGACGCCTTCGACGTGGTCCGCTTCGATGGCGCCCAGGGCGCTTCCATCGTCGCGGACATCTTCGACGAGTGCCGCTCCTTCGGCCTGATGCAGCAGCACAAGGTCATCCTCGTCGAGAACGCCGACCTGCTGCTCAAGAAGCAGGACGACGATGAGGCAGCCCCCTCCAAGTCCCGCCGCGGCGCGCCCCCCGTCGATGTCCGACGCATGATGGAGTCCTACGCCGCCGAGCCCAGCGATTCGGCAACGCTCGTGCTCCGCGCCTCGGGCTGGCGGCCGGGCAACCTCGACAAAGCCGTCGCCGCGCTCGGCGAACGCGGCGCGATCATCGACTGCGAGGCCCTCGACCCCGCCCGTGCGGCCGGCTGGGCCACCAAGCGCGCCTCCCTCCGCCACAACACCTCTATCGACCCCGAAGCCGCACGCCTCCTCATCGCCTCCATCGGCACCGACCTCGGCCGCATCGACAACGAGCTCGAAAAGCTCGCCCTCGCCGCGGGAGGCAATGGTGCGCCCATCTCCGCCGCTCTCGTCCGCGAGATGACCGGCGTCTCGCGTGAGGAAGAGTTCTGGCATCTCCAATCGACCCTCGCCAGCGGCGATGCCGCGGCCTCTCTCGGCCGCATGCGCGAGATGGTCGAAGTCTCCCGGCACGACCCCGTTGTGCTCACCTGGTCGTTCACCGAGCTTGCCCGCAAGATCCACGCCGTCCGTCGGCTCGCCGATGCCGGGCAAAATGTCCAGCCCCTGGTCTATAAGCTCAAGCTCTTCGGCGATGCCACCTCCGTCTTCAACGCCGCCCGCGCCATCCCGGCGCCCCACGCCGCGCGGCTCTACGACATCGCCGTCGACATCGATGCCGCCAACAAGTCCGGCCGCGGCGACCCCATCCGCAATCTCGAAGTCCTCACCGTCAAGTTCTCCAGCGCCATCCGGCCGCGTTGATCGCTTCGACCCAGCCCCCCAAATCGTGGTTTCTCAAGGTGCCCCGCCTTGCCGGACCGATCCTTGAAGATTGGCGCGGCATGCGTCCGGGGTGTTCCCTCGTGCCGCCACAATCTGTTCAGCCTCAGCCGCGGAGCGGCCGGCTTTGCTCGCGCAGGAGGCGCATCGTGAACACTCGCAGCCGCAACCCCGCTTCGTCCGGTCGCACGGCGCTCGCCGGCCTCGCCGCCGCGGTGCTGCTCGTCTCCTGCGGCAACAAGAACAGCCCCTCCGGCGCCGCGTCAAGTGATCGCGATCAGCCAACCACGCGCCAAGCGCCCGACCCGCCCGCCGATTCCCCGCGCTCGGTGTACGAGTCCGCCGCGGTCGATCTGCAGTCACTCTTCGACAAGCTCTCCTCCACGCCCCCCGCGGCCGCCGGCCCAGCGCCCACGCCCACACCCGCGCCCCAGGTACGCCAGCCCGATCCCGCGCCGACCGTCTCGCTCGATTCCCCAGCCGCACCCCCCGCAAAGCCCGAGCCCACCAAGCACGAGCGGCGTCTGGAATACGCCCGCCAGCTCGCCAAGCTGCTCGTGCCCGATGGCGACGATACCCGCAGCCCGATCCGCGCCGTCCTCCCGCTCATCGCCCTCGAAACCATCCAACCCGGTGTCGCCACCGCCGAACTCAACCGCCTGCTCGCAACCCTCAGCGAGTCGGAGCGCAGCACCGTGGACACCGTCCGCAGCCTCATGGCCCAGCTCGAAGCCCAGGCCGACACCGGAGCCGATCCCCAGGCCCTCGCCGCGGCTGTCCGCTCGGAAGTCGATCGAGCCCAGCCCAAGCCCCCACCCGCACCCATGCTCGCCCTCGGCACCGTCGCCCTCTGCCGCAAGGTCGAGGCTTTCGGTCGCTTCACGAGTTACCCCGGAAGCAGCTTTGTCGCCGGCCGGCTCGTCCCGATGATCGTCTACACCGAAGTCGAAAACTACGTCCAGGCACGCGAATCCGAGCTCCCCTCCGCCGGCAACGCGCGCAAACCGACCGGCGACCGCTGGGCTCTGGAACTCAGCCAGGAAATCCACCTCTACTCCTCCGACGGCACCCTCTGCTGGTTCGTCAAGGAGCAGACCCACCGCGACGCCTCGCAGAGCAAGCGGCGCGACTTCTTCCTCGTGCAGCGGATCGATCTCCCCGCCTCGCTCTCGATCGGCCGCTACACGCTGAAGGTGATCGTC
Organism: Planctomycetota bacterium; assembly: GCA_023432465.1. Classification (GTDB taxonomy): domain Bacteria; phylum Planctomycetota; class Phycisphaerae; order Phycisphaerales; family UBA1924; genus JAHBXL01. The sequence goes on from JAEYUO010000076.1 coordinate 135,541, forward strand.
CGCGACAAGGCCGCGGCCGCAATCGCCGGCGATGGCGAACCCCTCGCCGAGGCCAACATCCCCATCAGCATTGTCGCCGACAACGCCGTCGCAGCCGCCGACTCCACACGCCCCGTCATCTCCGGACGCGGCCCCGCGACCGCCGCGGCAAGCGACGACCACTGAAAGATGGCCAGTATTGGCCACAACCCTCCGAAGACTGGCTGCCAAACTGTCACGCATCCATGCCGAATCTGGGTCCAAACACCACCTGTTCTAGTGGTTTCTTTGTCCCGATTCTCCCTTGGATAGAAATCTTCCGGCGCGGGCGGAGACGGGGTTATTCGGCACAGCGGCACGGCATGTGCTGTCGATACTGCCGACTCGCTCCCCGGCCAGGGATTCCGATGCGCAAGTTCCAGCACATGCGACTCCGAAACGCCTCCGCTGCGAACATCAAGCAAGGGAATCTGCCTTGGAGAGCGAGCAAGTGCCCGCGCGGCCTTGAGGCTGGGCGGGGGTTTGTCGATGGAACCGGCCTGGAATGGGGATTCGTTCCCCGTCGAGCCGGTTTCGAACGACCCGGCCCCTCTGTCGGTATGTATGTCCGGAGGGGAAGGGTCTAAATCGGAAGCACGCAGGCGGATGCCTGCCCCGCGCTTCCGAAGGAGAGTGTGCGATGTTTGAACGCTTCACCGATCGTGCCCGCAAAGTCATGGCCCTGGCCAACCAGGAGGCCCAGCGGTTTAATCACGAGTACATCGGGACCGAGCACATCCTCCTTGGCCTCGTCAAGGAAGGCTCCGGCGTCGGGGCCAACGTGCTCAAGAATCTCGATGTGGACCTCCGCAAGGTCCGCCTCGAGGTCGAGAAGCTCGTCAAGAGCGGCCCGGACATGGTCACCATGGGCAAGCTGCCGCAGACGCCGCGCGCCAAGAAGGTGATCGAGTACGCCATCGAAGAGGCCCGCAACCTCAACCACAACTACGTGGGCACCGAGCACCTGCTGCTCGGCCTGCTGCGCGAGCACGACGGTGTCGCCGCGCAGGTCCTCATGAATCTCAACCTCAAGCTCGAAGAGGTCCGCGAGGAAGTCCTCAACCTCCTGGGCGCTGGCGGCGAGAGCGAGGAATCCACCGCGGGCGGCGGCGAAACCGCCGGCGGCGGGACCGGCCCCAGCATGGGCGGCCCGGGCGGCGGCCCGGCCGAGGCACGCGCCAAGGGCAAGAGCAAGACCCCCGCGCTCGACAGCTTCGGCCGCGACCTGACCGAGCTCGCCCGCGAGAACCAGCTCGACCCCGTTATCGGACGCGCTACCGAGATCGAGCGTCTGGTCCAGGTCCTGTGCCGTCGCACCAAGAACAACCCCGTCCTCCTCGGCGAGGCCGGTGTCGGCAAGACCGCCATCGTCGAGGGCATGGCCCAGCGCATCATCAGCGGCGATGTCCCCGACATCCTCCACGACCGTCGCCTCGTCGTCCTCGACCTGGCGATGATGGTCGCCGGCACCAAGTACCGCGGCCAGTTCGAGGAGCGCATCAAGGCCGTCATGAACGAGGTCCGCAAGGCGGGCAACGTCATCCTCTTTATCGACGAGCTCCACACCCTCGTCGGCGCAGGCGGGGCCGAGGGCGCGATCGACGCGTCCAACGTCCTCAAGCCCGCGCTCGCCCGCGGCGAGATCCAGTGCATCGGCGCCACCACCTTCGATGAGTACCGCAAGTACATCGAGAAAGACGCCGCCCTCGCCCGCCGCTTCCAGTCGATCGTCGTCGACCCGCCCAACGATGAGCAGGCCGTCGAGATCCTCAAGGGCCTGCGCGACAAGTACGAGAAGCACCACAGGGTCCAGATCACCGACGCCGCCGTCAAGGCCGCCGTCGAGCTCTCGGGCCGCTACATCTCCGGCCGCGTCCAGCCCGACAAGTCGATCGACGTGATCGACGAGGCCGGCGCTCGCGTCCGCATCAAGAGCATGACCAAGCCGCCGAACCTGGCGGACCTGGAAGCCGAGATCGAGCGTCTCAGCGTCGCCAAGGACGAGGCCGTCAAGGCCGCGGACTACGAGAAGGCGGCGGAGCTGCGCGACAAGGCCGAGCAGATGCGCCGCGAGAAGGAGACCATCCAGCGTCAGTGGCGCGAGAAGGCCAAGGAAGTCTCCGGCATCGTCGATGAGGACGTCGTCGCCGAGGTCGTCAGCAAGATGACCGGCGTGCCCCTCCAGCGCCTCGAGAAGGAAGAGGCCCAGCGCCTGCTCGATCTCGAGAAGGAGCTGCACAAGAAGGTCGTTTCCCAGGACGACGCGATCAAGGCGATCGCCAAGGCGATCCGCCGCGCCCGCGCCGGCCTCAAGGACCCCAAGCGCCCCATGGGCTCGTTCATCTTCGTCGGCCCCTCGGGCGTCGGCAAGACCATGGTCGCCAAGACCCTCGCCGAGTTCATGTTCGGCGATGAGGATGCCCTCATCACCCTCGACATGTCCGAGTACATGGAGAAGCACAACGTCAGCCGCCTCGTGGGCGCTCCCCCCGGCTACGTCGGCTACGAAGAGGGCGGCCAGCTCACCGAGCGCGTCCGCCGGCGTCCCTACAGCGTGATCCTCCTCGACGAAGTCGAGAAGGCCCACCCCGACGTCTTCAACATGCTCCTGCAGATCATGGAAGAGGGCCGCCTCACCGACTCCTTCGGCCGCAATGTCGACTTCCGAAACTGCGTCCTGATCATGACGTCCAACATCGGCGCCGACCTCATCAAGGGCGGCGGCGGGTTCGGCTTCTCCAAGCGCAGCGAGACCGTCGACTTCGACAACATCAAGGGCATCTTGATGAAGGAGATCGAGCGGTTCTTCCGCCCCGAGTTCATCAACCGCCTCGACGATGTCATCGTCTTCCGTCCCCTCACCAAGGACGACCTCGTCTCCATCGTGGACTACGAAGTCTCGAAGGTCGCCGCCCGGCTCACCGCCCAGGGCATCTACCTCACCCTCGACCAGAAGGCCAAGGACTTCCTCATCGAGAAGGGGTACAACCCCGACTTCGGTGCCCGGCCCCTGCGTCGCGCGGTCGGCTCGTTCATCGAGGACCCCCTCTCCGAGATGCTACTCCAGCAGGGTGTCAAGCGGCCGTGCAACATCGCCGTCACCCGCAAGGACACCCCCGACGGCAAGCCCGCCGAGATGCTGTTCTTCGAGACCACCGATGCCCCCGTCGAGAAAGTCCCCGAAACCCCCACAAAGGCCGAATCCGGCAAGAACGGTGGCGACGGCGGCGAAACCGTTGGCGCGGGCGCGTAAGCCCGGTCAATGACCAAACATGTTATCGGATCCCCCAGAGGGGAGCGCGCAAGTGCTCCCCTCTTTTTCGTGGGCACCACGCCCGGAGCACGCCGGAATTCCCTTGCTTTTGGGCCGACTTCGGGTACATTCACACGGCCCGGCACGCCCGGGCGGAGTGCGAGAGAGAGCTCCCTCCGTCGATCCCGATGTGTATGTATCAGGCCACGATCGCCCGATGCGCTTCCGATGCGTCCAGCAGGACGCAAGAGTGGTGTGGTGAAGTTCCGTTCGCGATGAAGCGAACTTGAAGTGTGCGATCAAGCCCTGATGGGCAAACTTTCAAAGAAGAAGGAGAGACTTGCTATGCGTTCCATGATGTTGGGTGTTGTTGCGGCGGCCGGACTCACCTCCGCGGCGTCCGCTCAGTTGACCAGCTTCGTCCTCAATGACGGGCTCTTCCGGTACTCCGAGGGCACGATCACCGGCGCATCGACCCGCACCGGCGCCGGCGGCGGCACGGCGAACTTCGGTTTCGCCAGCGGCGGCGGCAACCTCGTCACCGGCGACTACCTCTTCCAGAACTGGTGGTGGTATCGCGGCGGCCAGGACACCCGCGAGTACGGCCTGAGCAATCAGACCCAGGGCATCCAGCTCACTCCCGCAAGCGTGTTCGTCCGCTACCTCGAGCCGGGCGTCGATGGCGGCGCGGCGAACCTCCAGTTCGACCTCACCTACACCCTGAACCAGATCTCCCCGACCCAGGCCGCGGTGACCATCAACTGGAACATCACCAACCTGGCGACCTTCGCCCAGAACGTGTCGTTCTTCTCCTACAGCGATGCCGACATCGGCTCCCTGAGCGATGACTTCGCCAACTACGTCTCCGGCCCCGGCCTGAACTACATGCGGGTCGATGCGAGCAACGCCGATCCCTCCCAGTTCTTGACCGTCGGCGCTGACCTCAACTTGAACAACGCCTGGCAGATGGCTGCCTTCACCAGCACGCGCCTCGGCCTCTCGGACGCCCTCGTCACCAACCTCCCGAACAGCGCTTCGCCCTTCACGGGTGACTTCACCGGCGCGCTCCAGTGGGACCTCGTCCTCACCGCTGGCGAGTCCATCGGCGGCCGCGTCACCAAGGGCTACAACTACGTCGTCCCCGCCCCCGGCGCTCTGGCCCTCCTCGGCCTCGGCGGCCTCGCGGCGGCCCGTCGTCGTCGCGCCTGATCCGCGATCGGCCTCGACATCCTGATTTCCATCAACCGCCCGGCCACGTCAGCCGGGCGGTTGTGCTTTTGCCCAATCCACCCACCTCCCTCGTCTCCCGGACGCGGCCATGCCATAACCGCCGCGCCCGTGCCGGCCGCGCGATTCGCGCATGACCAGACCTCGCACCCGCATCGGCCTCTCGCGCACTCCCGCCCCCACCGCGCCCACTGCCACCGTCTTCAATGCGCTGCGGCCCGGACGCCTCTTCTATCC
>JAEYUO010000143.1 GCA_023432465.1 Planctomycetota bacterium
CGCTTTCCCCCTCACCTTCGACCCCACCATCGACGACGAGGCCGCCATCCTCGCCTCGATCGCCGCCGGCCAAACCCCGCTCCACCACTTCGCGGGCCGCTACGCCACCACCGTCGCCGCGTTCTCCATGTGGCTCATGCGCGAGGACATCCAGGCCAAGCTCCACGCCATGAACACCGCCTCGGGGTGCATCATCCGCGCGGGCGCGACCTCCGCGCTCCCGCGGGCCGTCGATGCCCTGGCCCGACAGGTCTCCGCATGTTCTCACCAAATCGCCCGTGAGCCCGACAGTCAGGCACGCAAGACAGACCGCCTCAAGGAGCGCCGCCCCGGCGCGGTCCGCCTCGCGGCGAACCTCCTCCGCCGCCTCGCACGCTTCAATCCCCGCGGCGTCCTCGTGCCCCGCCAACCGCGACCGGCACGACGCGCCCAATCGTTCGCCTCAGCTCCGCCGCCGCCGCGACATCAGCCCCAACGCCCCGATGCCCAGCAGCGCGGCCGCGCCCGGCGCGGGAATGAACGGCGTGACGTCCGCGAAGGTATCGCCCCATCGCAGCTCGTCGAACCCGCCCGGGATGTGACCCGAGCCACTGAACTGAAACTGCGTCAGCAGCCCGTGATGCGTGATGACCAGGTCCGAGGTGTTCACCGCGATGCTCGCGGCGGGCGCCCAGTTGCCCTCGACCGAGTCCGTGGGGTCAAGGAAGACGCTGACCCTGTCGGGAGCAAACGGATTGAACTCGAACTTCATCACCACCAGATGTGTGCCGGCCAGTTCTTCAAGATCGAGATTCCCCGCCAGGGTCTGCATCTGCGTTCCCGAGGGCGTTGTCACGGAAAGGGTCAGGTCGGTGACGCCGGAGAAGTGGTTGACGAACAAGTCAACCGCCTTGAAGCTGTCTCCGATGCCGCCGTTCCACGTCTCGTATCCGTGAAAGCCAAACTGCGTCGGATCATCGACCCCGCTCGTGCCGAAGTCGATCAGGAAGCTCTGGTAGATCGTGCGAGTAACGCCCACCCCACCCAGCCCGCCCGCGATCTCGCGGCCCGAACGCCCGAACGTGCAGCAGGAAAACTGCAGCGTCTCCTGCATCCGCGCGCCCACGCTGGGAAAGAGAGGATACGACAAGCTCCCGACATCCTGCACCGCTTGCGAGTCCCCACCGCTCTGGATCCAGCCACCCGCGTAAAACCCCGGGTTCGGCCCCGTGACCGGGTTCTGCCCGCCGATCACATTGACCCCCGAGTCCTCGTTCCCCACGAGGTACGCGCCGGGGCCTCCATTGATTTCAAACGGATCGTACACGATGACATCGGCATGGGCGGTGTGACACACAAAGGCCATCGCGCCGACAACACAGACCGTCTGACCAGTTCGGGAGTTCATCTCTTTCTTCCTTTCATAAACCCAACCGACGCACGATTGCCAACTGCGCCGCATTCTAGTGATTTCCCTCGAAAGACGCGAGAAACAACACGTTTTCCCGTCAAATTGATCGAGTCTTCCCGCCTTATTGGACCTTCCAATCAGCCATATCCATCCGCGCCACCCCCTCTCCCGCGGCCACCTCCATATCGCCCTGCAAGGACAACACGCGCATTGAGCGACACCCAGAGAGCGTCGCGGCGACCTCTGTGTGACATGGAAGTTCCGCGGAATGTTCCGCCCCTCCTTACGGACTCTCACCGTTCACCGCTCGCCGCTCGCCGCTCGCCGCTCGCCGCCCCCTCTCACACATACCGGTACTCAATCGGCGCATCCACCTCCGGGTGCAGGCTCGCGTGCACCGGGCACTTATGCCCCACCGCCTCGATCCGCTCCCGCATCTCTACCGGCACCTTCGATGACTCGATCGTCACCACCACCGGCAGCCGCGCGATCCGCCGGGGCAATGGCGGCTGCGTCATGTGCTTCTCCACTGTCGCCGTCGCCCCGGTCAGGTCGATCCCGTGCCGCTCACCATACATCGCCATCGTCGTCAGAATGCACGACGCAAGCCCCGCCGCGACCGTGTCCGTCGGGCTGAAGCCCGTCGCATCGCCCCCGATGTCCTTGGGCGCATCGGTGCGCAGCGTCGCGCCATCCGGATGCTTGAGATCACACTTCTTGTTGCCCACATACACGGCGGAGATATTGACCATGCACCAAGGATAGCGACAGATGCGTGAACTCGCCCTCGCCGCTGGCCATGCGTCCTTGCCATGAGCACAACCAATGTTCCCCTACCATCCCCCATGTCCCGCCGCGCTTTGCTCAGCGCACTCGCCCTTCTCGCGCTCAGCGCCGCGTGGTCGATCGCGGTCGAGCGCCCCTCGCTCTACATCCTCCGAGAGCTCTACCGCTTCGGCGAATTCGTCGGCATCACGCCCACCCCGCCCGCTCCCGGCTCGCGCCTCGCCGGCCAGATCATGGACTTCAACTTCTCCCAGCCCCCGGAGTGGTACGAGTTCGCCGCCCGCTCCCTCGCCGCCGCGGCCGCGCTCGCCCCCTTCCTCCTCCCCGGCCTCTGGTCGCATCGCGGCATCGTCGCCCGATGGCGCGAGATACAGCCTTCCTCCCACTGGTCCCTCTGCCGCGCCCCCCTCGCCGCTCTCATCGCCGGCATCGTCTTCGCCGCGATCAACATCAAGCTCGGTTTCTGGCTCTGGTCGCAGTTCCTCGCACTCGGCGAGCTCTTCGGCGGCTCCGTGACCCGCATCAGCGGGCAACTCTTCATCGGCCCCCGCGGCCCGTTCTCCGGCGATTCCGCCGCCGACTCCTTCGGCAACCTCGCCGTCCGCCACGGCCCGCACATCGTCTGCACGCTCTTCGCTGCCGCCGCGGCCATCCTCATCCACTCGCTCCTCTGGCGCACGGACCTCCGCCGCGCCGCGACCGGCGCATGCTCACACTGCGGCTACGACCTTCTTGCAACACCCTCCGCCTCACCCTGCCCGGAATGCGGAAGCTCGCGGACGTAGCACGCTTTGCACTCCGCCACTTCCGACATCCCCCTCACCCCCCATACGCCTCGCGGAACTTTGCCTCAGCCTCCACGCCCCCCACCAGCACCAGTTCGCTCCCCGCGTGCAGCACTTCCGCCGGGCCGGGGTTGATCGTCAATCCCCCGGTCGATCTCACCGCCACGATCGTGCACCCCGTGCGCTGCCGCACACCGCTGGCAGCAAGCGACCGGCCCTCCAGCGCGGGCGGCACCGTCAGCCGGAAGATGTCCAGCCCTTCGGCGATCGTCTGGATCCGGCTCCGCTTGAGCAGGTTGAAGATCGTGCTCGCGCCCATGTTCGCATAGCTGAGCACATGGTCCGCCCCGGCGCGGTGCAGCGTCGCGACATTCCGCTCATGCGTGCACCGCGAGATGATCTGGATGTCCTCCCGCAGCCGCCGGCAGTAGATCGTCAGATAGATATTCAGGCTGTCATCGTGCGTCGTGATGATCACCGCCGGAGCCTTGCGGATCCCGGCCTTCTCCAGCACATCCAGCTGCGCGGCATCTCCAACGATCGTCCACTCCGACTCCTCAACCCGGCCCGCCTCCTTCTCCACAATCCGCGCCTCGATCCCGCGCTCCCGCAAGGCCCGCGCCGTCTCCCGCCCCACTCTGCCGCCCCCCAGCACCATCGCCGCCTCGCCCGACACGTTGTAGATCGCAAAGTGCTCGTCATACACCTCAAGCTGCTCGCGTGAGCCCGCCAGCACCAGGATCGCGTTCTCCTCCACCACCAGGTCCGGCCGCGCAAGCTCGAACTTTCCGCGCTCCCACACGCCCACCACGCTCACGCCCAGCTCGCTCAACCGATTCTCGCGGAGTGTCTTGCCGATCAGCGGCGTCCGCGCCGCGTTCGCCTCCGCGATCAGCACATCATCCACTTCCGCCACGACATGGCTCACCGCATCCCCGCCCACCGTGCACCGCGCCAGCGCCTGCCCCATCAGCTCGCTCAGCCGCAGCGCGTGTGTCGCGCCCGCGCGCTGCAGGATGTCAACCGCCGCCCCCGCGTTGGCCGTCGCAACGATCGTCAGATCCGGCGCAACCCCCCTCGCCGTGAACGAGATGTTCGTGTTCAGCGCATCCCCCTGCGCCGTCATCAGCATCGCCGCGGCCGACGCGTGCACCCGCTCATACGTCTCCGGGTCATCCAGATCCCCCAGCACCACCTTCAGCCCCAGGTCGTGCAGCTCCAGCGCATCCTTCAGCTCCGGGACGATCAACGCATACTCATACTGCGCAAGTTCGAGCTTGCGGATGAGCGCGGCCGACACCGGGTCATTGTTCGTCAGCAGCACATGCCCGCGCGTCCCCGCCGGCAGCGCGTGCGGGGCCCGCGCCGCCGCCTGCGCCTCGATCCAAGGCGCGTAGAAGAACTGGATGAACGTGAACGGAAGCATGATGAGCAGGAACACGATCCCCGACATCATCACCAGCATCGAGAACAGCCGCCCCAGATCGCTCTTGAACGCGATGTCCCCATACCCCAGCGTTGACATCGTCGTCAGCGTCCAGTAGAACCCCGTGACCCACGAATGGTCCTGGCCCTCATACGCCATGATGTAGTGAAACAGCACGCTGTACAGCACGATCAGGCTGACCAGCGCGCCCACAAACCGCAGCAGCGACAGGATGTTCCGCTGCGATGCACGCTGCTTCATGAAGAACGCAAGCTGTGACGGCAGGAACTTCATCAGGTACAGTGTCCTCGAGGCTTCCACATCCCCACCGCGATCGGGCAGATCCTACCGGATGCGTTGTAGCTTCACCACTCACTCCCCCCGCGGCTCAACCCCCAGCACATTCCTCACCAGAAAGTCCGCCCGCCGCCTGCGCCCATACGGAGTCTCCGCGGCCCCATGCCCGACGCCCGGCATCACCAGCAGTTCAAAGTCCTTGTCCGCCCGGATGAGCGCATCGGCCACCTGCATCGTCGATGCCGGATCGACGTTCCGGTCCATCTCCCCCACGATCAGCAGCAGCTTCCCCGTCAACCTGTGCGCCTGCGTCACGTTCGACTGCTCCGCATAGTGCTCACCGATCGGCCACCCCATCCACGCCTCGTTCCACCAGATCTTGTCCATCCGGTTGTCGTGGCACCCGCAGTCCGCAACGGCCACCTTGTAGAAGTCGCCGTGCGCCAGCAGCGCCCGCAGCGCGCTCTGCCCGCCCGCCGATCCGCCGAAGATCCCCACGCGCGAAACGTCCATCTCCCCATACTTGCCGGCCGCGGCACGAATCCACGCGATCCTGTCGGCAAACCCGGAGTCTCCCAGGTTCTTCCAGCACACATCGTGGAACGCCTTGCTCCGGTGCGCTGTGCCCATCCCGTCGATCTGTACGACGATGAACCCCAGTTCCGCGATGTCGTGCATCACGCCCAGGTGCGACGCAAACGCCTTCGGCACAAACGCGCTGTGCGGCCCGGCATAGATGTGCTCCACGAGCGGGTACTTCTTCTTCGCATCGAAGTTCGTCGGCCGCACAATTACGCCGTGGATGTCCGTCGCTCCGTCGCGGCCTTTGGCGACGAACCGCTCCGGCGGCATCCACGGCAGCGCAACCAACCCAGACCAATCCGCCCGCTCCAGCTCGCACACCAATGAGCCCGTCTCCGCGCTGCGCAGCTCCACCACCCCCGGCATGTCCACGCGTGAGTACCGGTCGATCAGGAACCGCCCATCCGGCGAGAGTTCGATCTCGTGCGTCCCATCGCCCTCGGTCAGCACCGTCAACCCCGAGCCATCGAAGTTCACCCGCGCAAAGTGCACGAAGTACGGGTCCTGGCCCGCGTGGATCCCCGCCACCCGCAGCCACACCTGCCGGTTCTGTTCATCCACCCGCTCAACCCCACGCACCACCCACTCCCCGCTCGTGATCGCGTTCTTCACCCCGCCCGCGCGCTCATCGACCAAATACAAGTGCCGCCACCCGCTCCGCTCCGACATCCAGATCGCCTCGCCCGTTGCCTCGATCCTGTGCAGGAACATCGAGTTCACATAATCAACAAACGTCTCCGGCGTCTCCTCGACGATCGTCCGCGCGGCTCCGTCCCGCGACACGCCGACCAGCCTCAGCGCCTGGTGCCCGCGCTGGTTATAGACGAACGAGAACCCGCTCGAATCCCCCGCCCACTCCAGCCGGTTGATGGACCACGGCGTCTTGAACAGTTCATCACTCACCGCGATCTCAACGCCTTGCACCGCATCAAACAGCCGCGGCTTCGAAACCTCAATCTCATCACCCGGCTTCAGATAGTCAAACGTGTGCAATCGAGGCTGCACCTGGTCTCGCGGCGAGGACTCGACGAAGCTCACCGGGTGCTGCTGCGCCGGCGTCATCCACCGCACCACAAACCGCGTCGAATCCGGCGACCACTCCACCGGGCCCGCATACCCGGCCTCAGGCTTGCCATCGGTGGTCAGCGCCCGCTCCTCACCGCCCTCGACGAGCACCACGTTCCGGTCTCGAATCACCACCCGCCGCTTCCCATCCGGTGATTCATCTCCCCGCTGCCGTCCGCGCTCGCGATCGCGCCCGCCGCGTCGGTCCCGAGCCTCGCGCCCTTCACTGGCCGCGGGGCTGTCGCGTCTCGCCGTCGCATCGCCCTTCGCTTCCTGCTCCTCCCCCCCGATCACCACCACCGCCGGCAGATCGACCGCCGCGCCGTCAAACACCTGCTTCCCATCCGTCCCCACCACCGCCCACCGGTGCCCGCCAAAGGTGTGCTGCCGCCGCACCTGCCCCGCACCCACCTTCCCATACGACTTCCGCTCCGCGCCATTCAGCCAGAACAGCTCCACCTCCCCGCCCGTCCGATTCGCGATGATAATCGCCGTCGATGCGCCCCGCCGCGGCAGCTCCGAACCCTCAAGCAGAAACCCGCGCGCATCCTCGATCGGCGTTTCGCTCATCTCCCCGCTCGCCCGATCGACCCGCACCACCCGCGCCTCATCCCGCACCAACAGCTCGACCGCCTCGAGCGTCACGTTCACCCGCTCGATAGGCAATCTCTCAGCAATCACCTCGCGCCCAAGCACGCGCGACATCCCCGCCGCGACCTTCACCGCATCCAACATTTCCCGCTTCTCCCCCGTCTCCGCATCCACCTCCACATACCCGCGCTGCCCCCCACCCCGCTCCACCACATACCACAGCCGCGAGCCATCCAGCCACGACACGCTCGACACCGTGCCCGTCACCCGCCCCTGCACACGCTCGCGCAACGCTGCCGCCCGTTCATAGTCCGCGCGCGTGCCCTGTGCGTTCGCATGTGGTCCAATCGCCGCGGCAACCATCGCCGCAATCACCACACCCGTAACCAGTCGAGCCGACCATCCGCTTCCCGCCGTTGCTGACTTGCCCATAACCCCATTCTTGCATGCTCTTCCCGGTCCCGTTCCGGGCGAACCCATACCCAATCCGCCGGTACAACAGGGCTGTCCGTCCGCATCACGCTGCGTGCCGCCGCTCACCGGCAAGGGGGCCATCGACAGACCGATTCATTCATCAAACGCCCTTATGGCGGCGACTCTGCGGCCGTGCCGCGACTCCAGCTTGCCTCACCACTCCCGACCTACCCTCCTCGTCTAACCGAAAGGACCATTTCCCATGCGCTTTGCTCTGATTCTGTCTCTGGCCGCGACACTCGCGGCAGCCGGCCTCGCTTCCGCCCAGACCGGCACCACCTCCACCCCAGCCACCGCCACGCCGGCCGCTCCGGCCCAGCCGGAGAAACCCATGGCCGTCCCCGTCCCCACCGGCCCCGTCGTCAAGACCTCCGAGGTCGAGGGCATCCTCATCGAGGACATCAAGATCGGCGAGGGCTACGAGGTCAAGCCCGGCGGCGCGGTCGTCGCGCACTACCACGGCACGCTCAAGGCCGATCCCACCGTCGTCTTCGATTCCTCCTTCGAACGCGGCGAGCCCGTCCCCTTCCCGCTCTCGGGCGTCATCGAGGGCTGGCAGAAGGGCGTCCCGGGAATGAAGGTCGGCGGCGTCCGTCGCCTCACCATTCCCGCCCGGCTCGCCTACGGCGATCGCAGCCCCAGCGCGAAGATCCCCGCCAACTCCGACCTGGTCTTCATCATCCAGATGGTCGATGCGCTCCAGGTTGAGGACATCACTCCCGGCACCGGCGAGGAAGCCACCAGCAACGCCGTCGCCGTCACCGCCCACGTCATGAAGGACAAGGACGGCAAGGAAGTCGAGAAGGTCGAAGCCTCCACTCCCTACATCTGGATCCCCGGCGAGTTCGACGCCATCATGTTCGGCATCGAGGGCATGAAGGTCGGCGGCAAGCGCAAGATCACCGTCCCCGCGCTCATGAACATCGTCCCCATGGGCCTCATCAGCATGCGCCCGCAGAACGTCCCCCTCACCATCGAGCTCGAGCTCATCGCCGTCCGCAACCTCCCCCGCCGCGGCCGCTGATCCGCGGCATTCCGCGAAACTTCGACATCCTTCCAAACCCCCGGCGAACGCCGGGGGTTTTTTGTTGATGCAAATACGAGAGAGCCCCGAGCGCGAGCTCGGGCCAATCCCTCGCTTCATCTCCGCAGCGCACGCTGCCTTCTCGATACAATCGAGAACTTGCTCAAACCCGCGCCGCACCATCTCCGCGCCACCGCACTCTTACTCATCCTCGGCTTCGCCACCTCGCTTTCCCTCGCCTACGCCGCGGCGATCTTCTCCCCCGTCATGCCCCCCGCCCGTGGCCCGCAGCTCAGACTCAGCGAACCCTCCGCTCAACCAAACTGGGGCTGGTTCATCAATCGCCATCGCGGACTCGGACATACCTGCATGGTCTTCCGCCGCGCTCAGCTTGATAGCCCGGCGTCGCAGCGTGCGCCGCTCTCCTCCGCTCGCGACGCTCTGCCCTACTGGTCCTCCATTCCGTCCCGCGGCATGAAGGTCGACGACCACGCCTTCGGCCTCCCCTTCCGCTGCCTCCGCGCGGTTCAGCACGCGCCGCAGGACACCAGCGACTACCGCGTCCTCAAGGGCTGGACCGCCAACATGGGAGAGATCTGGCTCCCGCGCCGAGTCCTCTGGACCGCGATCCTCGCCAACACGCTGCTCCTCGCCGCGGCATGGTGGGCGGCGCTCGTCCTCCCCGGCATGTCGCGCTGCGTTCTCCGCCGCCGCCGCGGCCTCTGCCCCGCCTGCGCCTACGACCTCCGCGCCACACCCGCAGGCAACCCCTGCCCGGAGTGTGGCCTGATGATGCATGGGCGGTAGGATCGAAGCATGGTCGCCATTCAACCGGTCGCCGATCGTCCCCTCAAACAACCGCGAGCCGTTCCCGGGCGAACGCTTCGGTTCGTTGCTTGTGTGCTCCTTGGCACGACCACAGCAATACTCAGTGGTTGGCTTGCGTGGCTACTTGCGGCCGAGTTAGACGTGACTAGAGAGCCCACAAGCCGCGCCCAGCTCCATCGCCGCCCCCTGGCTGAGTCGAGCATCGGGGTACAGTCCGAGGCGTACTTTGGTGCAACGTGCGTTACAATCTTCCCGCAGCGGACTTTCCCAACAGGCGTCGACGCGTTCGAGGCGACTTTTCCTCTCGAATCGATCGATCCTTCGGACTCGATCGCAGAGCATCGCTGGTCCCCGCCATCGTGGGCAGATCTTCCAACGGCAGAGGACGATCGCACCAGCATCACAACTTGGGCGTTCGGGTGGCCTTCCCGCTGCCTGACCTACTCCTTCGACTTGTGGGCTGATCGCCCAACCCCGCATGAACGAATGCGTGCTCGGCATCTCTTCGATCTCTCGGGGATGTTCAATCGTCCCCGCTTTTACGGTCTTCCATTACGGCCGGCTTGGGGTGGCTTTGCCATCAACTCCGCATGCGGTACGAGCGCCTGGGCGGCCGTGCTTTTTGGTCTGCCCGCGCTCTATCGCCGGGCTCGGATCGCCCTGCGTTCCCGCCGCGGCCTCTGCCCCGCCTGCGCCTATGACCTCCGCGCCACTCCCGCAGGCAACCCCTGCCCGGAATGCGGCCGCCTGTCCAAACACACGACCCCAAGTGCACCCCGCTGATCTGCGTCCATCTGCGTTGATCTGCGGCGGTTCCTGCGTCCTCCGTCTTTGTCGTCTCCTCCCCATCTCCCCATACTCCTCCTCCACTTTCTGATCCGCATCTTCCGCGTTCATCCGCGGCTTCCTCTCCGCCCCCTCCTCTGCTGCCATCTGCTTCCTTCGCTTGCTCTGTGTTCCCTCCGAGCGGCCACCGCGGTATGCTGCAACCCGTGAACCCCGACCCCGGCACCCTGACCGACATCACCAACTGCGGCAGCGCAATCGAGGCCGAGCTGCTGGCCCAGTTCCTCACCGAGAACGGCGTCTTCGCTCACGCCTCCACCATCGTCGGCGCAACCAACCCGTGGGAGCTTGGCTCCACGGTCCCTTTCCGCATCTCCGTCCGCCGCGAGGACTTCGCCCGCGCGGAGGAACTGATCCGCGAGTTCCGCTCGCGCAAGCAGGACCCCGTCGAGGTTGATTGGGACGAGGTCGATGTCGGCGCGCCCGAGGAGGGCGTGGTCCTTCCGCCAGCTTCCGAATCCAAGCAGCGCCACCACCGCTGGAAGTGGATGCGCCGCATCGGCCTGCTGGCCATCGTCTTCGCCGCGCTCTCGTGGTCCGGCCTCCTCGCCGCGGTGATCTTCTTCTTTGTGGTCGTGATCGAGTTCGCCGTCATGCTGGCCGGTGACAAGGACAAGGAGACCTGACGGCCCCGCCTCTCACGCAGATACCTACCATTCCCGCATGGAACGCCACCCACACATCGAGATCGACCCGGCGCGTGCGCACGGCAAGCCCGTTGTTCGCGGCACGCGTGTGCCCGTCTCGATCCTCGTTGGCAGCATCGCCGGCGGCATGAGCATCGCCGACACAGCACAGCAGTACGACGTCACAGAAGAAGATGTGCTCGCGTCCCTGAAGTATGCCGCGGAGCTGGTGGAACGCGAACGCCACTACCCCCTTGCCGGGTGAGGCTCCGGGCCGGCTAACGGAGGCAGCACATGCTCAACTTCTTCTGGGATCTCTACCAGCACCGCCAGATCTCCGAGCTCCGCGGCGATATCGCTCGCGCACAGCATTCCGGCAGCAGCGCGGGCAACCGTCAGCTCAACGAGCTCGAACGCCGCGTCGATCTCCTCGCCCTTACCACCATGGCCACATGGTCCCTCATCGCCGGCCGACTGGGCCTCTCCGATGCCGACCTTGAGGCCGAGATGAAGCGGCTCGACCTTGCCGACGGCGTGGAAGACAGCAAGATCACACAGCCCCGAAACTGCCCCTCCTGCTCCCGCCCCGTGGGACGCCGCCTCAGCCGCTGCATCTATTGCGGGACCAACGTCGGCGCCACACTCTGACAACCACCGATCCTCCACCAGGATCCAGGACTCAGGACTCAGGACCTCAGGACTCAGGACGGTCTTTCTCACCCGCTCGCCCTCTCACCTCATCACCTCCCATGACCACCTGCCCCTGGGCCACCACCGCGCTGGGCATCCCCTACCACGACACCGAGTGGGGCGTGCCCGTCCACGATGAACGCACGCTCCTCGAGTTCATCATTCTCGAGGGCGCACAGGCTGGTCTCTCATGGGAAACGATTCTCAAGAAGCGCGACCGCTACCGCGAGGTCTTCGCCGATTTCGACGCGGCAAAACTCGCCCGCTTCACGCCCGCGAAGCTCGACAAGCTCCTGCTCGACCCCGGCATCATCCGCCATCGCGGCAAGATCGCCGCGGCGGTTTCCAACGCCCGCGCGTTCATCAAAGTCCAGGACGAGTTCGGCTCATTCGATGCCTACCTCTGGCCCTTCGTCGGCGGCAAGCCCATCCAGCACAACTTCACCAGCATGAAGCAGGTCCCCGCGCAGACGTCCGAATCCGTCGCGCTCTCCAAGGACCTCCGCAAGCGCGGCTTCAACTTCGTCGGCCCGACGATCTGTTACGCGTTCATGCAGGCGGTGGGCATGGTCAACGACCACCTCACCACCTGCCCCCGCCACGCAGTGTGCAAGAAGCTCGCCACGCGACCAACGCGCGCATAGTCATCGCTCCACACTCCGCGATCGGTCTCGTCCCCAATCCAAAATCCAAAATCCCCAATCCACAATCGCTTCCCCTCACATCCCATGCACCAGCATTCCCTGCCCCACCTTCAGCGCCTGCGTCGCCCCCACAAGCTGCTCCGCAATCCGCAATGAGAACGCCATCGCCGTGCCCGGTCCGCGCGAGGTGATGTAGTGCCCATCCACCACCACATCCGTCTCGCACCCCTTGATGTCGTGGTTGAATCTCCGCTCCATCCCCGGATAGCACGTCGCGTGCTTTCCATTCAGCACGCCCAGCGGCGCGAGCACCACCGCCGGCGCAGCGCAGATCGCCGCGATGATCTTCCCCTCCTCCGCATGCCGCTTGATCAGCGCATTCGCCGCCTCGCTGTGCGCGATGTTCTCCGCCCCCTTCCCGCCCCCGGGGACGATCACCGCATCAAACAGAATCTCCCCCAAGTCCTCCACCAGGCACTCCGCCCGCAGCGGCACATGGTGCCCCCCCATCAGCTCCATCCCGCCCACCCCCGCAAACGTCACATCCACCCCGCAGCGGTTCAGCACATCACCGGGCGTGATCGCCTCGATCTCCTCCGTCCCGTTCGCCAGCAGCACCACGGCAGTCTTCGACATGTCGGCTCCCTTCCGGCGCGATGCGCCTCTGGGCCAGGCCCGAACGAGTCTGCCCCGTCCGCGGCGTCCTCTCCCCCATTATGCCCCCAAACCCACCCCGCCCGCAACCTCCATACCGCCAACCATCCCGCATGCCCTCAGAAGCCCCTCCGCCGCCGCCGCAGCAGCACTTCGGCCACATGTCCCCCGACGAGTTCCGCCGCCGCGGCCGCGAAGTGATCGACCTCCTCGCCGACTACATGCAGTCCGTGCAGACGCTCCCCGTCCTCCCCTCCGTCAAGCCGGGCGACATCGCCGCGCTCCTCCCCGCCGCCGCGCCCGAAGCACCCGAACCCTGGGACGACATCCTCGCCGACATTCAGCGGGTGGTGATGCCGGGCCTCACGCACTGGCAGTCCCCCAACTTCTTTGCCTTCTTCCCCGCCAACTCCTCCGGCCCCGCCATCCTCGGCGACCTCCTCTCCACCGGCCTCGCCGTGCAGGGAATGCTCTGGCAGACCTCCCCCGCCGCGACCGAGATCGAGACCCGCATCCTCGACTGGCTCGGCGCAGCCATCGGCCTGCCCGATTCGTTCCTCTCTCCTTCCGGCACCGGCGCAGGTGCGATCCAGGGCACCGCCAGCGAAGCCACACTCGCCGCCATGCTCGCCGGACGCGAGCGCATCCGCCGATCGGCGCCGCACGCAGACTTCACCATCTACACCTCCACCCAGGCCCACTCCTCCGTCACCAAGGCCGCGATGATCGCAGGCATCGCCCGCAGCGCAACCGACCACGACCACATCCGCCTCATCCCCACCGACTCTGCCTTCCGCCTCGATCCCGCAGCGCTCGAACACGCGCTCCGCGAAGACCTCGCCGCCGGCCGCACCCCCTGCTGCGTCATCGCCACCCTCGGCACCACAGGCTGCGGCGCGTTCGATCCCATCGACGAAATCGCTGCCGCCATCGCCCGCGCCATCCCCGACCCCGCCCGCCGCCCCTGGCTCCACATCGATGCCGCGTGGGCCGGAGCAGCCCTCATCTGCCCCGAGCACCGGCCCCTCATCCGCGGCATCGAACACGCCGATTCCTTCTGCTTCAACCCGCACAAGTGGCTCCTCACCAACTTCGACTGCGATGCCATGTGGGTCCGCGACCGCCGCGCGCTCATCAACGCCCTCAGCGTCACTCCCGAGTACCTTCGCAACGCCGCCAGCGAATCCGGCGCGGTCATCGACTACCGCGACTGGCAGATCCCCCTCGGCCGCCGCTTCCGCGCCCTCAAGCTGTGGTTCGTCATGCGCCACTACGGCCTCGCCGGTCTCCGCGCCCACATCCGCGAACACATCCGCCTCGGCGAGCTGTTCGAGTCGCTCGTCCGCAGCGATCCGCGCTTCGAAGTCTCGTGCGCCCGCTCGCTCAGCCTCATTTGCTTCCGCCTCGTGCGGGGTGCCTCCGGCGCTGCACTCCCCGATCCCGATGCCGCCAACCGCGCCCTCCTCGAACGCATCAACGCCTCCGGCCGCGCTTACCTCATCCACACCATCCTCCCCGCCATCGAGAACGCCCCCCAGCGCACCGTCCTCCGCATGGCCATCGGCGCAACCCACACCCGCGAGGAACACATCCGCTCGGCCTGGGAGCTCATCCAGCGCTGCGCCGCACAACCGCCGCGCTGACCCATCCCCCAGCCCCCTTCCCCCTTCCCACTTCCGCGATACGCTCTCCCC
>JAEYUO010000146.1 GCA_023432465.1 Planctomycetota bacterium
GGGGGGGGGGGGGGGGCCCCCCCCCCGGGCATTCGCGATCAAGGCTTCTCTTCGCGACGATCCACTCCGCCCGCCGTCCGCGCCTTCCCGCACTCCGGACAGGGCACCGAGTTGGGGAGGCCGGAGAGGTCGTAGCGGCAAGCAGAGCACGTAGGCGGACGATGGATCCGAGCCCGAAAATGCCACAGAACCACCGCAAACAAAGTGCTCACTACCCATGGCATCCACAGTGGGAGAACAATGATCTTTAACACTGGCGAGTTCGCAATCTGGATCCGTAACTGCTCTGGATTCCACGAAACGCCAGTCACAACCGTCCAGCTTTGCGAGTTTCCCATCTGCATTTGAGCCGGAATTGACTGATACACCATCACGCCTCCGTGAATCGCGATACTCCAAGTGGGCCGATCGAAACTGATCCAGCATGACCTGACCCAGATTCCATTGACAGATTTCTAAGCAACTCTACGAGCCTCGAAGGCTTCGGGGCTGAGATATCCGAGCGCGGCGTGGAGGCGTTTGCGGTTGTAGAACATCTCGATGTACTCGAAGACGGCGGCGCGTGCCTGAGCCTTGGTGGCGAATCGTTCGTGGTAGACCATCTCGGCTTTGAGCTTTCCCCAGAACGACTCGACGACGGCGTTGTCGTAGCAGTTGCCGGTTCGGCTCATGCTGGCCTCGACTCCGTGCCGTTCGAGCAGATGGCGGTAGCGGCCGCTGGTGTACTGCACGCCGCGGTCGGAGTGGTGCAGGAGCCCGCCCCGTGCCGCTGGGGAGGAAGACGAAGAATCTGTTCGGGGAGAAGGCATGCGTGACGCGATGGCGGCGTTGAAGGCGTCCTCGACGAGCGTGGTGGTCATGGAGTCGCTCATGCTCCAGCCGACGATCCTGCGGCTGTAGAGGTCCATGACGCCGGCCAGGTACACGAAGCCCTCATCGGTGTGGATGTAGGTGATGTCGGCGCCCCAGACCTGATTGGGCGCGCTCGCGGAGGCGAAGTTCTGATCGAGCGTGTTGGGCGCAACGGGGTTGGTGTGATCAGAGTCGGTGGTGTGCACACGGAACTTCCTGCTGACTTTGGAGCGGATTCCCAGGCTTTGCATGAGCCTGGCGACGGTCTTGCGGTTGACCCGGACATGGCGCTGGCGGAGCTCCTGGGTGATCTTGATGCTGCCGTAGACGCCGTTGACCTCGTGGTGGACGGTGCGGATCTGCTCGGCGAGGTGGCGGGCACGGATAGCGCGGGGGCTGTCGGGGCGGCCGAGCCAGGCGTAGAAGCCCGCGGCGGTGACACCGAGCACAGCGCATGTGACCTCGACGTCGAAGAGGGAGCGGTTGTCGCGGATGAATGCGAACTTCATGGCTGCGACCCCGCTTCCAGAGCCGCGAAATAGGCCGTCGCTTTTTTTAAGATGTCCCGCTCCATGCGCAGTCGCGCGTTCTCCTTCTCGAGCTCGCGGATGCGCTGCTCGGGGGGGAGATCGGCCGAGACGGTGGAGACGGCCGCGGCGGAGCGTGCCCCCAGGACCCACTCACGGAGCGTGTGGTAGTTGACGCCCAGTCGCTGGGCGACGGACTTCATGGTGTGCCGCTGGATGATGACCTGCTCGACCGCGGCCCGCTTGAACTCTTGGGAATAGACCTTCTTACCCATCGTGACACTCCTTGGCCCGGGCAGTTGTAGCCGGGGCCGGGTTGTGTCAACGGAACGTGGGACGGGTCACTCGCCAAGTCTGCGCCACGTTCGCAGGCAGCCTATTCGCATCTTGAGTACGTTGGGTGTGCAACGAGACAGCAACTCATTGCTGCGCAAATTGCCACCGTACTTCAGAACAAGTACCCAGGCTTTTTCGCAAAGGGCTTTCCAAAAGAGGCAGTGAGCTCGATGTTCCCGGCGTTGCCTCCCGATACCTCCCTACTCGTGCCATGTTTCCACGATCGCGAGAAGGTACAAGTAGCTGCTGTGAATCAAGATGCACTCAATCGTCGATGTGTAGAGCTAGGCGTGGATGAGCCAACGCGTCAATCGCTCCGCAGCAAGCTGAAAGAGGTCCTTACGAATGAAGAGGCCTTGGCAGTCCTTGTGAAGGCCAATGCAGACGCGGCACAGCTTTCCGAAGTACTTCAAAAGACATCGATATTGTCAATGCAATTGACCAGCGTGGGACTGGTGATAGCGAATGCGCGACTGCGATCACTCCTTGGTCACGAACTCGATCTATCTGCTACGTTCAACGAATAGGAGGTTTAAAGCGGCCTCATCGTCTCTCAATACACCGAATCCGCAAAGTAAAAGTTCTTCGCGTTCTGCGGCGTGATCAGCTCGACATCGATGAGCAGGTGCCGCGGCATGAACTTCATGATCTCATCCTTCTTGCCGTCGCGGAGGACGCTGACGCAGGTGTGGATGCCCGCGGCGATCATCGAGGGCGGGTAGGTGATGTTGCCGGGGACCATCGGGTCCTTGTCCATCACCATCTTCACGACGTCCTTCATGCCCGCCCCTCCCAAGAGCCACATTTGTTTCGCCCGCCCAGACTCTTCGATCGCCTGGCGTGCGCCCAGCAGCATGTCGTCATCGCTCGCCCAGACGGCATCGATCTTCGGGTACTTGACGAGCAGGTTCTCCATCGCTGAGAGCGCCTTCTCGCGGCTCCAGAAGCCGGGCTGCTGCGCGAGGACCTTGATGCCGGGGTGACGGTTGAAGACCTCCATCGCGGCGGTGGTGCGGTCGGTATCGACGGTGCAGGGGATGCCGGTGAGGATAACGATGTTGCCCTTGCCGCCGAGCTTCTCGACCATGAACTCGGCGGATTTGCGGCCGAAGGCCTTGTTGTCCCCTTCGAGGAAAATGTCGGCGACGGGCTGGCCATCGGGGCCGGGAAGGAAGCCGCGATCGACGTTGACGATGAAGACGCCCTTCTCCTTCGCGCGGATGGCGACGGGCGTGAGCGGAGCGGACTCGGTGGCGAGGATGACGAGGGCATCGACGCCCTTCACGAGCATGTCCTCGATGTCGGCGGTCTGCTTCTCGGCGGTGAGGGCGGTGGCGTAGACCCAGTCGATCTCGGGGTGAAGCTCCATGGCCTTTTTGGCCCACCAGCCGACACCGGCGGTCCAGCCGTGATCGGCCGCGGGAACGCTGATGCCGATCTTGAGTTTCTTCTTGGCGGGTTGGGTGAGTGCCTCGGGCGCAGGTGCGGATTCGGCGGGGGCCGTGGATGTGGTGGGGGCAAAGCCAGCAGCGCAGAAGAGGAACGCAGCGGCGGCGGAGAGGGTGAGGGCTTTCAGCATTGGGTTACTCCTGGGGAGTGAGAGAATACCCGATCGAAGTGGCGAAGTGGCAGGGTGACTGAGTGCGGGTATCGGGACGCGGAGCGTTCAGGTCCCCGGCTTCTTGGGTTGGAGCAGGACGGCGAGGATGATGATGATGCCCTTGACGAAGTCGCGGTAGTAGTTGGGGACATCGAGCATGCTGAGCATGTTGTTGACGACGCCGAGGATGAGCACGCCGATGACGGTGCCCCAGATGCGGCCCGCGCCGCCCTGGAGGCGTGTGCCGCCGATGACAACGGCGGCGATCGCGTCGAGCTCGTAGAAGAGGCCGGTCTGAGAGCTGGAGATGGAGTTCTGGCGGCTGGAGACGAGGAGCGCGGCGATGCCGCAGCAGAGGCCGCAGATCGCGTAGGACGCGGCGGTGGTTGTGGCGATGGGCACGCCGGCGTAGCGGGCGGCCTGCGTGTTGTCGCCGATGGCGTAGACGCGGCGGCCGAAGACGGTGCGCGACAGGACGAGGTGGGCGATGATGGCGAGGCCGAAGAAGACCAGGATGCTGACGCGGATAGGGAGGGCATCGCCATCGATGCCGATGCCGGGGATGGGGATGGTGGCGGAGCCGATCTGGCGATACGCGGAGACGGCGGAGCGGATTTCGCTGCCTTCCCACGGCGCGACAACGAGGGAGCGGTACATCGCGAGGGTACCGAGCGTGGCGACGAACGCGGCGATGCGGCCCTTGGCGATGAGGATGCCGTTGAAGAGGCCCAGGAGTGTGCCGCCGCAGAGACAGGTGGCGATGGCGGCGGCGATGCCGAGGGCGGTGCGTTGGTTTTCGTCGGGGGCGCCTGCGGCGAGGTTCATGAAGTGAATGGCAACGCCGCCGGTGAGAGCGACCATCGCGCCGACGGAGAGATCGATGCCGCCCAGGAGGATGACGAAGGTCATGCCGATGGCGACGATGCCGACGAAGCTGGCCTGGCCGAGGAGGTTGTTGAAGTTGGCGGGGGTGAGGAAGACGCGGCTGTCGGGCTCGACGCGGAAGTACTCGACGAGCGCGGTACCGAGGATGAGGGCGATGAGGGCGGCGAGGGGGCCGAAGCGTTCGAGGGTTCGGATGAGTCGGGGGGAGAGCGGCATGGACGGGATGGTACGGGAAAATGAGTCCTCGGGCCGTGGACCAAGAGCAGCAAAGCGGCAGATCAGCAGAGCAGCAAATCAAGGCACGGACACGATTTGAGGCCGGTCAACCGGCCGAGGTCGGCCCATGATCTCTACCGTTCCGGAGTCCCTGTGGCCCGCGGTCGCGTACGCTGTCGGTCCGCAGCATCCTCCTATGGCCGACCCCCGCGAAACTCCGGCGATGCGACAGTACTACCGCTTCAAGCGGCAGCACCCGGATTGTCTGTTGCTGTTCCGGATCGGGGACTTCTACGAGACGTTTGATGATGATGCCGTGACCATCAGCAAAGCGGTGGGGCTGACGCTGACGCAGCGGACCGAGGGCGTGCCGATGGCGGGCATGCCGTTTCATCAACTCGAGACGTATCTGCGGCGGCTGATCGACAAGGGGTATCGGGTTGCGGTAGCGGACCAGGTGGAGGATGCAGCCGAGGCCAAGGCGCGGCAGGCCGCAGGGAAGAATGGTGGGGGCGGGGGGGGCGGAGCGTCGGTGATTGATCGCGCAATCTCGCGGATCGTGACGCCGGGGACTCTCGTCGATGAGACGCTGCTCGCGCCGGATGCGGCGTGTGCGCTGGCGAGCGTGTGCTTTCTGGATGCGGGGGATTCGGCGGAGGGGCGGGTCGCGGTGGCGGTCGCGGAGCTGAGCACGGGGCGATTTGTGGTGCTGGAGTGCGCGGCGGGTTCGCTGGTCGATGAGCTTGCACGGCGGCAGGTGAGCGAGTTGCTGTTTGCGCAGACGGCGGATGGGAAAACCCCGCCGCGGGTGAAGAGCGTGCTGGAGGGGCTCGGGCTGTCGGGGACGCCGCAGCCGTCGTGGCACTTTCGGGCGGAGGAATCGCTGGAGGCGGTGCTGGGTCAGTATGGCGTGGCGACGCTGGATGGGTTTGGGTTGCGGCGGGAGGACCCGGTGATTGCGCCGGCGGGGGCGTTGATCCGGTACTTGCGGCAGACGCAGGCGGCGGAAGGCGACGCGGAGGGGAACGGGAAGAAGCGCGGCGCGACGCTGGCGCACTTGCAGCCGCCGCGGCGGGAAACCACGGGTGCCGATGGGGGTTTCCTCACGCTGGATGCGACCGCGCTGCGTGCGCTGGAAGTGCTGGGGACGATGCGGGCGGATGTGGGGCGTGTGGGGCAGTTTGAGGGGGTCGCGGGGGATGGCTCGCTGGTGGGCGTGTTTGGCGGTGTGGGAGGTAGTAGTGGCTGCAGGACGGCGATGGGCAAGCGCCTGCTGCGGGATTGGCTGTGCCGGCCGCTGTGTGATGTGGGGCGGATCGAGGCGCGGCAGTCGTGCGTGGCGACGCTGATCAGCGATCGCCGCGCGGCGGGGGAACTGGGCGATGCGCTTGGCGCGGTGCAGGATGTGTCGCGGATGGCGGCGCGGATCGCGCTGGCTCGGGCGACGCCGCGGGATGTGGTGGGGCTGGGGAAGTCGGTCGGTCAGGTGCGGGTGGTGGGGGATGCGTTGGAGAACGCACCGGCATTTGCGGGGCAGCTTGGCGCGCTGCGGAAGATCGAGGGGGAGTTGGCGGGATTGGCGGGGAAGATTGCCGCGGCGTGTGTGGAATCGCCGCCGGCGCACCTGCGCGAGGGCGGGCTGGTGCGGGATGGGGTGGATGCGGAGCTGGATGAGGCGCGGCTGCTGCAGCGGGACAGCGCGCTGTGGATGGCGGAGTATCAGAAGACGCTGATCGAGACGCACGACCTGCCGAGCTTGAAGGTCGGGTACAACAAGATCTTCGGGTATTACATCGAGCTCCCGGCCGCGCAGTCGAAGCGTGCGCCGGCGGAGTTCACGCGGAAGCAGACGCTCAAGAACGCGGAGCGGTACATCACGCCGGAGCTGCGCGAGTTTGAGCGCAAGGTGACGACGGCGGAGACGCGGGCCATCGCGCGGGAGCTGGCGATCTTTGAGACGTTGTGCGCGGCCGCGGCGGGGTTGATCCCGCAGATCGCGATGTTTGCCGACACGGTGGCGGAGCTGGATGTGCTGCTGTGCTTTGCTGACAAGGCAGCGCGGCGCGGCTGGGCGCGGCCGGAGATCGTGGAGGAGCCGACGCTGCGGATCATCCAGGGGCGGCACCCGGTGCTGGATGAACTGCTTGAGGGAAGCGGCGGCGGCTTCGTGCCGAATGATGTGGAGCTTGGGAAGCAGGCGGGGCTGCCAACGGGGGATGGGGACAGCGCGGCGTGCGGCACGCTCGCGCTCATCACCGGCCCCAACATGGCCGGCAAGAGCACGTTCATCCGGCAGACCGCGCTCTTGGTGCTGCTGGCGCACTGCGGGAGTTACGTGCCCGCGGCGGGCGCGAAGATCGGGCTGACCGATCGGATCTTCACGCGCGTCGGCGCGGATGATGCCCTGCACGCGGGGCAGAGCACGTTCATGGTCGAGATGACCGAGACCGCGCGGATCCTGCACCACGCGACGGAGCGGTCGCTCGTCGTGCTCGATGAGATTGGCCGCGGCACATCGACGCTCGACGGCCTGAGCCTTGCGTGGGCGATTGCGGAGACGCTGGCGGGTACCGGAGGAGCGACCGGCCCGCGGACGCTTTTTGCGACGCACTATCACGAGCTGACGCGTCTGGAAGAAATGATGCCGGGGCGGGTGCGGAACCTGCACGTGAGCGTGCGCGAGTGGGGAGATGAGATCGTCTTCCTGCACCGCATTCTGCCGGGGAAGACGGACCGGTCGTACGGCATTCATGTCGCGAAGCTGGCGGGGATGCCGGCGGGGACGGTGGCGCGGGCACGCGAGGTGCTGGAATCGCTGGCGGTTCATCAGGCAGAGGGAGTCGTGGAGGGTGCCGCGGGGGATGGCGGCGGCGCGGAATCGAGTAACGAAGCCTCTGCACGGAACGGCGAATCCAGTGGGAAACTACGCCGCGGCAAGCGTGCCGACACCTCACGCGTTCCTCCCCCAGGACAGCCGGACCAGCTCGCGCTGTTCACGCAGTTCGTGAACCACCCGGCGGTGGATGGGCTGCGCGAGGTGAAGATGGAGGCGCTGACGCCGCTGGAGGCGTTTGATACGCTGCGGAAGTTGAAGGGGATGGCGGGGGAGTGAGAGACGAATCGCATTGGATCCTCTAAAGACCTACGACTACCTCGTCCTCGCCCGCCAGAAGATCCTCGACTGGTCGCGGCCGCTCACTCCGGAGCAGCACGTGCAGACCTTCCCGATCGGCCTCGGCACGCTCGCGCGGACGCTCACGCACATCATGATCTGCGAGTGGTTCTATGTGCGTCGGTTGCAGGGTGAGGAAGTGCCACACTACACGGAGTGGCCGATTCAGGATGAAAACCCGCCGCGGCT
Source organism: Planctomycetota bacterium (assembly GCA_023432465.1). GTDB lineage: Bacteria > Planctomycetota > Phycisphaerae > Phycisphaerales > UBA1924 > JAHBXL01. The sequence goes on from JAEYUO010000146.1 coordinate 7,778, forward strand.
GGAGGTGATCGAACAGTGGTGGAGGGAGCAGGAGCCGCGGACGCGTGCGGCGATCGAGGCAGTGGAGAAGGCGGGCGAGTGGGGGAAGGTCATGACGTATCCGTCGCAGCGAGATGATGGCAAGCGGGTGGAGGTGAGCGCGACAAAGGCAGACATCTTCACGCAGCTTGTGACTCACGAGGTGCACCACCGGGCGCAGGCGATGAACATCCTGCGGCAGCTTGGGGTGAGGCTGGAGGACATTGACTACAACGCGATGATGTATACGAGGCGGGCGCTGGATTGATCAAAGCCTCATAGCCAGAAGAATCGCCGCGGCGGACCAGATGAGGCAGCCGGCGGCGAACATGATGTGATCGATAGCGATTGAACGATGGCTGCGCCAGACGATCAGGGCGTTCCGAACGCATCGATGCCCGAAGACGCTAAACAACGCGAGCGTTGCGATGAGCGCGAGCCAGCGTGCGGGACCGGTTGGCCACCACAGTATTGTCGCGCCAAGCGGGATGAGGAACAGGTAGCTGCAGAAGGCCAGACCAAGCAGCGCGAGTGGCGCGATAGCCACGATGACCAGCGTTCGCACGTGACTCGGCGGGCGCGAAAGCAGCGGTTGCAGCATGGGGGACCAGAGCTTCACCGCTGATTATTGCATAGGTGCTTGCTGCGCGGCGTGTCTGCCGCACTCATCCGCCAGACTTCAGGTATGCTGCCGAGATGAATCGCATCACCTTCATTGCAGTTCTCGTTTCGGGGGCGCTCGCTGTTGCAGGGCTCGCGGCGTGCAACTCGGCAGAATCCACGCGTCGGATGGAACAGGGCCGGGCGCTGTCGCCGTCGGAAGCACAAAGCGCAAGGAGTACGAGCATGGCCGAGCGCGACATCCTCACCGTCCTGGATCAGCTCCACATCGCGGCGGCAAAGGCCGACGAATCCGCGTACTTCGACCTCTACGTGCCCGAGGCCGTCTTCATCGGTACCGATGCCGCCGAGCGCTGGACCAAGGAAGAGTTCCGCGCCTATGCCAAGCCCTACTTCGACCAGGGCAAAGGCTGGACCTACACGCCGCGGCCGGGCTCACGCCATGTCACGATCGTTCGCGAGACCGACGGTCGTGTCGCCTTCTTCGAGGAACTGCTCGACAACACCAAGTACGGCACGTGCCGCGGAACGGGGGTTGTGCGGAAGGAGGGAGGGCGGTGGCTGGTGAGCCAATACCACCTGACGTTCCCGATTCCGAATGAGATGGCGGAGCGGGTGACAGGGGAGATCCGGGCGTGGGAGGGGAGGGGGCGGTAGGCGTGCGGCCAGAACTTGCCAGGATGCGTCGAGGTACTATCGCTGGATGGCAGACGTTTCCGAACCCGAAAACTCAGAGCTGGGCCGCTATCACCGCCAGATGCTCCTCCCGGGCATTGGTGAGGAGGGTCAGCGGCGGCTGCTCGGGGCGCACGCCGCGGTGATCGGGTGCGGCGCATTGGGGACGGTCGCGGCGGAGGTGCTGGTGCGGGCGGGTGTGGGGTCGGTGACGGTGATCGACCGGGACATCGTGGAGTGGACGAACTTGCAGCGGCAGACGCTGTACGAGGACGCGGATGCGCGGGAGGGAACGCCGAAGGCGGCGGCCGCGGCAGCGAGATTGGGAAAAGTGAACTCTTCGGTGCGGGTGGAGGGGATTGTGGCGGACTTCAACGCGGGGAACGCGGAGAGGCTGCTTGGGCTCGATGGGCGAGGACGCGGAGCGGCGGAATCTCGCGCCGAAGCCGGGGTCGGCGTGCTGGTGGATGGAACGGACAACTTCGAGGCGAGGTACCTGATCAACGACATCGCGGTGAAGCACGGTGTGCCGTATGTATATGGCGGCGCGGTAGGGACCCGCGGCATGCAGATGACGGTGCTTCCGGGTGTGAGCGCGTGCATGCGGTGCGTGTTTCCGGAAGCGCCCGCACCGGGGTCGGTGCCGACGTGTGACACGGCGGGGGTGCTGGCGAGTGCGACGGGGATCATCGCCAACGTACAGGCCGCCGAGGCGATCAAGGTCCTGCTCGGACGGACGGATCTCATCGCGCCGACGTTGCTGGAGTTCGATCTGTGGACGAACGTCCGCCGGCGGATTGATTTGAGCAAGGCGCGCGATCCGGGGTGTGTGTGCTGTGGCCAGGCGGCGGGGCGAAGGTTTGAGTATCTGGATGCGGGTGTCGGCGCCGGCGCGGTGAGCCTGTGCGGGAGCGCGAGCGTGCAGGTGCTGCCGGGGGTTGGGGCCGCGGGCGGGATGGACCTGGATGCGCTGGTGCAACGACTGGCAAGTCACGGGGAGGTGCAGCAGACGCCGCACCTGCTGCGGGCGAAGCTGGAGGCGGAGGGTGTGGAGCTGACGGTATTCCGGGATGGGCGGGCGATCGTGAAGGGGACGACCGATCTGCCGCGGGCAAGGGCGGTCTACGCGCGGTTTGTCGGCGGGTAAGGCGGTGTTGGCAGAGGTGGAACACGGAGGCGCACTGGGGCGCACGGCGGGGGGTGCAGATGACACAGATCCGAGATGGAGCTGAAGAAGAACGCGGAACGGATTCGTCGGGAAGAACGAAGCGAAATCGATCAGGCTGAGAGTTTTGTCAAAGCCGCGCGAATGCCTGTCGAAACATGCCGTCAAGGTGAGGGCGGGAGCCGCGGGTTGCTACGATCGCGCAGTGTGAGAATCGGTTGAATCAACCAGGAGTCCGGTACATGGGCAGCATCGCAGACGCCATCGTTCCCGCAGGCAATCTCTCGCTCCGATATGCCGAGATGCTGCTCAAGGATGTGAAAGCCGCGGACTTCGCGAGGTTCCCATCGGTGGGCGGGGTGACGGTGCAGACGAATCACCCGGCATTTGTGTACGGCCACCTGGCGGTGTATCCCCACCGGGTGATGGAGATGCTGGGCGTGCCCAAGGGCGTGACGGCGGTGCCCGAAGGGTGGGAAGCGCTGTTCAAGGCGGGGGTGGAGTGCCGGGATGATGCCGCGGGGACGGTGTATCCGGCGATGGAGCGGCTGGTTTCGTTCCACAAGGCCGCGTACGAGGCGGCAATCGCGGCCGTGGCCGGGGCGAGCGATGCGCAGCACGCCGCGGCGAACCCCGGGGAGGGCCGGATGAAGGAAATGTTCCCGACGGTGGGAGCGGTGTGCAGTTTCATCATCGCGGCGCACCCGATGAGCCACTACGGGCAGGTGAGCGCGTGGCGGCGGTGCTTCGGCCTCGGCAGCGCGATGTGAGCGGGGGGGCGAAGGAGAGAGATCAGCAACGCAGCCGCATCACAAGGGCTCGCCGGTGATGGGGTTGCGGAAGTGCGACTCCTGCACGGGGACGAGGTGCTCCAGCACATGCTGGAGCACACGAGCCGGTGAGCCCATGGCATCGACCTCGGCGACGATGTTGTGCGGATAGCACTCCAGCACCGGGTAGGTCTCCTTCTCGTAGACCTCCCAGCGGCGGCGGATGACCTCGACCTTGGCATCGTCGAAGCGGTTCTCCTTCAGCGCGCGGCGCTGGAGGCGCTCGATCATCTTGTCCTTGTCCTGGCAGACGAGGTGGATGACCTTGAGCACCTTGATGTACTTCTTCATCATCACGGCCTGCGCGGGGTTGCGCGGGATGCCATCGAGGATGAGCAGATCGACATTGGGTTTGTACAGGCTCAGAATCGTCTGGGCGTGGATGTTCTGGTGCCACATGCCGACGGTGACGTCGTCGGGGACGAGCTCGCCGCGGCTGGAGTACTCGCGGAAAGTCTTGCCGAGCTTGGAGTTCACATCGAGCGTGCGGAAGACCTCGCCGCACGAAAGGTGATAGAACCCGGGGATCTGGCCCAGGATCTTGCCCTGGGTCCCTTTGCCCGCGCCGGGGGCCCCGAAGAGGAGGATGGTCTGGTAACGGGGTGCGGTGGCCATTGTTGATCCTCGCGAGGCGCTTCAACCTCAAGCCCGAGCGGTGTTTGCGGTGAGGGACGGTAAACCAGATCGGCCCGGTCGGCAAGCGGCGGAGAGCAGGAACGGGCGGTGGGCGGTGGGCGGCGGGCGTGCGGGCTGGGCGGGATAGGGAAGGACGAACGGGATGGCGCGGCGTGGAAGGCAAGCGAAAAGGGCCCCGCCGCAGCGGTGCCCTTTGGGAGATGGGGTGCGAGCATGGACAGGTTGCCCATGCCACGGGGTCGGGGATTACTCGCCCTTTTCCTTGATTTCCTTCACCAGGTTGCTGGGCAACTGACGGTACTCAAGGAACTCCATCGTATTGGAGGCGCGGCCCTGGGACATGCCGCGGAGCGTGGTGGTGTAGCCGAACATCTCCGAGAGGGGGACCTCGCAGGTGATGAGCTTGACGTTGGCGCGATCCTCGGTGTTGACGATCATGCCGCGGCGGGAGGAGATATCGCCGGTGACGTTGCCGACGTATTCCTCCGGGCAGGTGATGACGACCTTCATGATCGGCTCGAGGAGCGTGGGGCCGGCCTTGGCGACAGCTTCCTGAAGCGCAAGGCGACCGGCCTGCTCGAAGGCGACCTGCGAGGAGTCGACGGCGTGATAGGAGCCGTCAACGAGGGAGACCTTGATGTTGATGAGGGGGTAGCCTGCGAACGGGCCAGTCTTGGCGGTCTGGCGGACTCCGTACTCGACGGAGGGGATGAACTCCTTGGGGATCGAGCCGCCGACGACCTTGTTCTCCCATGCGACGGAGTCGGTGAAATCGAGCTCGGCCGCGGCGGCCTCTTCGGCGGTGAAGGGCTCGATGTTGATGGTGCAGTCGCCGAACTGGCCGCGGCCGCCGGTCTGCTTGACGAACTTGCCGCGGACGTACTCGGCCTTCTTCGTGACGGTCTCGCGGTACGACACCTTCGGCTTGCCGACGGTGACGCCGATCTTCATGTCGCGCTTGAGCTTGTTGGCGATGATCTCCAGGTGGAGCTCGCCCATGCCCGCGATGATGGTCTGGCCGGTTTCCTCATTGAAGTTGGAGCGGAACGACGGGTCCTCGCGGCGGATGACGGTGAGAGCCTCGGAGAGCTTGCGCTTGTCGTCCTGCGTGTTGGGCTCGATGGACATCGAGATGACCGGCTCGGGGAAGGTCATGCGTTCCAGGACGATCTGGTTGTCCGAATCGCAGAGCGTGTCGCCGGTATAGGAATCCTTGATGCCGACGACGGCGACGATGTTGCCGGAGGCGGCGACATCCAGCGGCTCGCGGTCCTGGGCGTGCATCTCAAAGATACGGGACGCGATTTCACGCTTGCCGTTGACGGGGTTGATGACGCGGTCGCCCTTCTTGAGCTGGCCGGAGTAGATGCGCATATAGGTCAGGTCGCCGTGGGTGTCGGAGACGACCTTGAACACGAGCGCGGAGAAGGGGGCATCGTCGGTGAACGGACGGGAGAGCTTCTTGTCCTTGTCGCGCGGGTCGGTGCCCTCGATGGGCTCGCACTCGATGGGCGCGGGGAGGTAGTCGATGACGGCGTCGAGAACCTTCTGGACGCCGACGTTTCGGAGGGCCGCGCCGCACAGGACGGGGAAGCACTTCCGGGCGATCGTGCCCTTGCGGAGCGTGGCCTTGATCTCCGGGACGGTGATCGAGTGCTCATCGGTGAGGAACTTCTCGGTTAGAGCCTCGTCGAGCTCGGCGACCTTCTCGATGAGCATGTGCCGCCACTGGTTGGCGGTGTCCTGCCACTCCTCGGGGATGTCCTTCTCGGTGATGACCGCGCCCTTCTCGTTGGCGTCGTAGTAGAAGGCCCGCATGTTGACGAGGTCGATGATGCCCTCGAGCTCATGGCCCTTGCCGATGGGGTACTGCAGGGGGATGGCGTTGGCGCCAAGGCGGGACTTGATGGTGCCGAAGGAGAAGTCAAAGTCGGCGCCGATCTTGTCCATCTTGTTGACGAAGCAGAGGCGCGGCACCTCGTAGCGGTCGGCCTGACGCCAGACGGTCTCGGACTGGGCCTCGACGCCTTCCTTGCCGTCGAACACCGCAACCGCGCCGTCGAGGACGCGGAGGGAGCGTTCGACTTCGATGGTGAAGTCCACGTGGCCCGGGGTGTCGATCAGGTTGACCTTGTACTCGACGCCGTCCTTGGTCCACGGGCAGGTGGTGGCGGCGGACTGGATGGTGATGCCGCGCTCCTGCTCTTCCTGGAGGAAGTCCATGGTGGCGGTGCCCTCGTGCACCTCGCCCATCTTGTAGTTCTTGCCGGTGTAGTAGAGGATGCGCTCGGTGACGGTGGTCTTGCCGGCGTCGATGTGGGCGCAGATACCGATGTTGCGGATGCGGAGTTTGTCGCTGCTCATGGAGGGTCTCGTGTGTGCGGCCTCGAACGGGAGGCGGCGGATGCTGAGTGCGTGTTCGTTTACTGGCTGGGCTGTGCGTTGACTTGTCTAGGACCGCTCGCCGCGCGGCCGGGCCGGCGGAGCGTGCGGTGTTGTTCTATGTGGAACCGGCGGGGCCGGGATAGGCAAGGAGGGGGGGCGACTGGGCCTCGGCGGGCTGAGATGTGGGCCTCAGCCGGAGCTGTCTGGTTCTTCGCTGGCGTCGGGATCGGCCATGAGGTCGCCTCGGGGGAGCGTTCGGAACGCTCGAACGGGGGCGACGAAAGGGGGACCCCGCCAAGCGGCGAACAAGCGGGGATAGTAGCGCAAAAGCCTGCCCGATCAAGGACTGCGGGCGGCCTGTTCGGCCTCGGTGCGCTCAGAATCGGTGAGGCCGCGGGCGGCTTTGTCCAGCCGCATGAGGGGGTCAAGCTCAAGGACTTTATGGGCCCACCGGGCGGCGTTCGCCGGATCGCCGATTTGGGTGTAGACCCTCATGAGGCGGAGGGCGATCTCCAGGTTGTACGGGTCGAGGTCCGCAGCCCGCTTCAGGGCGGCAGCAGCGAGGGTGAGGCGGAAGCCTTGCAGGCCCCGGTCGTCGGTGTTGCGGGCGGATTCTGACCAGGCGATGGCGAGCCATCGCCCCTCGGGCGCGGGGGTGCGGGAGTGCGTGTCGGCAGGAGCGGGGGGGGCGGGGTCAGCCAACTCCAAAGCGGCGATGGATTCTCCAAGGAGCTTTCCGGCGAGCGTGGCATCGCCCGCCGCGTTTGCCGCCGCGGCAGCGCGGATGAGGAGGCGGCTGGCCTCTCGGCGAACGCGCCATTCGGATGGTTCGATGCGGGCGGCAGCGCGGAGGGCGGCGGCGGCATCGGCGAGCGCGAGGGATTCGAGACTGGCCATCGCGGTCCGCAACTCATCGGTGTTGCGCGGGGGGGCGTGCCGGCCAGGCTCGCGGCGGGCGAGGGCGGCGGAGAGGGAGGCGGCGATGGCGGAGGGGTTCTCGGTTGAGGAACCGTCGGCGAGGCTCGCGAAGCGGGCGTTCAGGTCGGCAACATCGCCGAGCCGCGCGTTCGCGGCGAGGAGTGCGGACTGCCAGCGCCAGACTTGAGTTGGAGCGGAGAGCGCGATCGCCAGACAGGCGAGGATCGCGATGGGAATGGCGGTGATGAGGCGCGGGAGGCGTGTTGCGGAGTTGTCTGGTTCGGCAGGGGCGGCGGGGTCGCGGGGTGTGCCTGTGCACGCGAGGGCGAGCCAGAGCGCGATCAGGCCGACCGACTGCGGCCAGCTCGCGGCGACATCGATCTGGATGTGGGCCAGAAGAGCGGCCGCGCCCGCAGCGAAGGCGATGGGCCAGCTCGGGATCGCGCGGGCAAGGTTGAGCACGGCCCACGCGATCGCGCACCAGCCGAAGAGGCCCAGAAGCCGCACGAGCGCACCATCAGGCGTAACCGCGCCCCGTTCGAGCCACGCGGCCAGCAGCGTGGCGAGGCCGGGGATGAGCAGGATGAGGCGGAGTTCGTTGCGGTCAGTCGGCGGTGGTAAAGGCGTGCTCGGTGGCGAAGCGGGGAGCGACGCTGTCGATGCGGTGAGCACGCGGCCGATTGCGGCGGCGGCAATGAGCACCACCGCGACCCACGCGAAGCCGGGAATGCCGAGATCCGCGAGCCAGTCGAGCGTGATGCTGTGGGGGCTGGTGACCTCCTCGGGGCTGATGGGGGGCTTGGCGAGGAGGTACGCCTGCTGAAAGCCGTCGGGGCCGACACCCATCGGGTGCGCGGCGAAGATGCGCGCTGCGCCCTGCATATAGAACCAGCGAAAGAAGAGGCTCAACTCGCTCATTCTCTCACCGATCTGGCCGCGGATGAGGATGAGGGCGATCGGACCGACAACGGCGGCGAGGCCGAACACGGCGCCAAGAAGCGCGCGCACGCGCGGTGCGAGGGTCAGCTTTGTGCATGCGGCAGCAAGGAGGAGGCCGGTGAAGCCAACGGCCGCCGCGAGTGCGCCGCCCTTTGCACCAGCCGCGCTGAGGCCAAGGAGCGTGGCGAGCGCTGTCACGGCGAGAATGGCAGTGGGGACCGGGGTGAGCCTTGGTCGGCGCAGCTGCCCAATCGCCACAAACGCGGCGGCGGTGACCGTCGAAGCGGCCATGATGGTGGCAAAGACATTGGCGAGGCCGAACCAGCCGGTCGCCTCGGCCTGGAGAAGGCGGCGCTCGAACGCGCGCGCCATGGGTGTATCGGGCATCAGGCCCTGGCCCGCGAGGAAGCGGGCGGGGTTGGCGCGGTAGGCCTCGACGGTTTGCGGGTGCTCGATGAAGACCTGCAGCGCGGCCTTGGCAAGCAGCATGCCGACAAAGCCGAGCAGGACCGCCGCGGCGATGCGGCGAAGGGAGTCATCGCGCCGGCAAAGCCACAGTGACACGCCGCCGAGCATGGCGGAGAGCCACGCGATGCCGATGCGGCGATCGCCCAGACTGCCTGCGCCACCAATGCCCGACCAGGTCGCCATATGCGCCAGCACACCTGCCGCGCCGATGGCCAGCAATGCGACCACTATTCCGTCCGCCCGGGTGGTGCGGCGCGGCGCACTGATCGCCATGACCGCCGCGCCCAGCAGCGCAACACAATCGAGTGTGATCGACTCGGCTGGGCCGATGCCGCTGAAGGGCACGGGCATGATGAGGGGGTCGAGGTCCCAGCCGGGCAGCATGCTGAGCAGGGACATCGCGCGGGCGAAGAGCGGGATGAGCAGCAGCGCGAGTCCGATGCGACGCATGATCGATGCGGCATCCGGGCTCGTGGCGTCGGCGTGTGTGGGGTTTGATGCGCGGGTCACAGGGAGCTTCCGACCGCGGGCGGCGTGCGTGCCCATTCATACAGCGCGATGACCATCAGCACCAGTGACGTCTGTACGCCGACCAGCGCGGCCTGCCAGCCGTCCAGCTTCGGCATCGAGATCGCGCCGATGCAGGTGACGGCCGTGCAGCCATAGATGATCAGGACCGCAGCACGCTTGCTGAGCCCGTGGCGCACGAGGCGGTGAGAGAAGTGCTGGAGATCGCCGACGAACGGGGAGCGTCCCTGCGAGAGACGGATGATGGTGACGGAGGCGAAGTCGTAGAGCGGCACCGCCAGAACGATAAGCGGTGTGAGAACCGCCCATGCAGGCGCACCGAGGCCGCTGGACGCGCCGCCATCGGCCGCCGCGGTGGTACCGGTCCAGGTGATGCGAATCGACAGGAACGCGAGCAGGAACCCGACGACGAGCGAGCCGCCATCGCCCATGAAGACGCTTGCGCCGGTGCGTTTCCAGGGGAAGTTGAAGACGAGAAAACCCATCAGGGCCCCGACGACGAGGGCGAGCAGACCGGCGATAAACCAGTGCTGCGCGACGAGGGCAATCGCGAGCAGCGTCGCAGCGCAGATCGCGGCGATGCCGCCGGAGAGCCCATCCATGTTGTCCAGAAAGTTGAAGGAGTTGGTGATGATGACGATCCAGAGGATCGTGAGCAGGACGGACACGGCGTATCCGCCGGGATAATGATCCAGAAGTTCGAGAAGGCGGGTGTTGGTGAGAGTGACCACCGCGGCGGCAATGATGAGCATCGCCGCGAGCTTGCTATAGGGGCCAAGGGGGCGGCGGTCATCAATCAGCCCGATGAGGTGGAGCGCAAACAGGCCGGCGAGAAGGGCCGCGGCATCGGGGAGGCGGGCGGTGAGGCCGGGGAGGTGGGGCTTGACGGCGGGAAGCTGCGCGGCAAGCGCCTCGGCCAAACCGGTCGAGAGCGCAAGCATCGCTCCCGCAAGCGGGAGCGCAACACCGAGGAAGATGCCGATGCCTCCGGTGTTGGGAACCTTGCGGGGAGCTTCCTTGACCTGGCCTGCAACTCCGCCGCTATCGAGCGCGTTCAGGCGGTGGCCGAAGGCGCGGGCAAGCCACGTCGCGGGGATGGCGATGCCCACACCGATGAGAATCAGGATCGCGCAGAGCGAAGTCATCGGACGGAGTCTAGCGGAATCGGGGGAAGTGCAGATCGCCCGCGGCGGGCGGGGCCGCGGACGATCACCGCGTCCAGAGTTGGGTGAGGCGTTCACGTTCCTCGGGCGAGCCGACCAGGGCCAGGGACGTGTTCAGGCCGCGGGACGTGCGGGCGGCATCGGCGGTAGAGTCGAGTTCGTTCATCCAGGCCTTGGTCACGCGGAGGCCGACGGAAGGCTTGGCGGCGAACTCGGCGGCGATGACGCGGGCGCGGGGGAGGACCTCGCGGGGCTCGGCAAGGCATTCGTGTGCGAGCCCGATGCGGTGGGCTTCGGTGCCGGAGATGAGGGCGGAATCGAGGGCACGGGCACGCGCCGCGGCGGGGCCGACCGCCGGCATCAGAAACGGCATGCTGACGGCCGGCGAGATGCCGAGCTTCACAACCGGGTAGCCGAGCTTGCAGTCGGCGTGCGTGATGACGATGTCGCCGCCGCCGAGGAGTGCGCAGCCGCCGGCGATGGCCGCGCCGTGCACCGACATCACCACCGGAACAGCAATCGCGCGGAGCGCGGCGATCGCCGCTGAAAGTCCGGTGAGCAGCTCCCGCAGGGCATCGGAGTTCTCGCGGCAGAGCGACAGGTCGAAGCCGGCGCAGAACGCGTCACCTTCGCCGCACACGAGCACAACCTTCGCGGCGGGATCAATCGCCGCAATCGCGAGGCGCAGATCCGCGAGCATCGCGGGCGTCAGCGCGTTCTTCTTCTCGGGCCGCGCGAGGGTGATGGTCGCGATGTCGTTGTCGAGAGAAGAGCGGATCATGCCACGCCGCCCCGATATGGATCCGCCGCAGCGCGGGCGCGGGAGGTATTGACGATCTCGCGGGCAAAGTCCGCCGCGGCCTCAAGCGCAGCCAGATCGACCCCGGTCGTGAATCCTGCCCCATGCACGGTCCGCACCAGCGTTTCGGTCGAAATGTTCCCCGGCGCCCGCTTGCCCGGCGTGCTGGCATATGGGCACCCGCCCAGCCCCGCGACCGATCCATCAAAGCTTGTCACGCCAAGATCAAGCGCAGCCTTCACACACTCCGCCGCGCGGCCGAACGTGTCGTGCAGATGCAGCGTCGTCAGCAACCCGCTCCGCCCGCGCGTCTCCGCGCTGACCCGCCGCAGCATCGCCCCAACCGTCTCAGGTGTCCCCGAGCCGATGGTGTCGCCGAGATCGAGGTCATCGATGCCAAGCTCGATCAACTGTGTCGCGACCCGGGCAACCGACTCGGGCGAAATCGGCCCCTCGAACGGGCACGCGATCACACACGAGATGTACCCCCGAACCGCCAGCCCCTCCCGCCGTGTGATCTCGACCACCGGCCGGAACCGCTCGATCGTCTCGGCGATCGTCGCGTTCGTGTTCTTCCTCGCGAATGTCTCGCTCGCCGCGGTGAAGACGCTCACCTTCGAGATGAGCTTGCCGTCAGTGCGGGCGTTGACATCGAGCACGCCCTGCATCCCCTTCTCGTTGGGAACGAGGGCCGAGAACATCGGCGACCGCTCCGCGAGGGAGGGACCAGACGCAACCGCCCCGAACACCTCCGCCGCATCCCCAAGCTGCGGCACCCACTTCGCGCTGACGAAGCTGCTCACCTCGACCTCGTCTACGCCGGTCTTCGACAGCAGTTCGACAAGCCGGACCTTGTCGGCGGTGGGGATGACGCCGACCTCGTTCTGCAGGCCGTCGCGCGGGGAGACATCGGTGATGCGGACTCGCGTGCTCACACCCGCATGGTAACGCGGATCACGTCGTGTAGTCCGCGTTGATCCGCACATACTCCGCGCTCAGGTCGCAACCCATCATCCACGCGTGGCCGGGGCCATCGCCCACCGTGAGTTCGCACATCACCGGGTCGGTGTTCATCGCGGCGGCGAGGCGGGGATCGTTTTTGGCGAGGTCGGTCGGCACGCCGCCGCTGTAGACCTCGATGCCGCCGATGATGAGGGAGGTGTCGGCGGGGTTGAACATGATGCCGGCGTTCCCCGCCGCCGTCACGATGCGCCCCCAGTTGGGGTCCCGCCCGTGGATGGCGCACTTCACCAGCGGCGAATCGACCACGGCCCGGGCCATCGCCGCCGCCTCCTCGTTGGTGCGAGCGCCGCGGACCTCGATGCGGAAAAGCCGCGTAGCGCCCTCGCCATCGCGGACGACCTTGGTGGCAAGCTCTTGGCACAGGCTGGTCAGGGCGGCACGGAAGACGTGGAACTCGGGGTCATCGCGGTGGAACGGGCCGACGGGCGCTGCGCCGCTGGCCAGCAGGAGAACAGTGTCCGAGCAGGAGGGATGGGCATCGACGCTCACGCAGTCGAAGCTCTCGCGGCAGGCATGCTGGAGCGCGAGTTGAAGGCAGGCGCGGTTCACGCAGGCGTCGGTGGTGATGAACGCGAGCATCGTGCCGTGGGGGGAGCCGCCGGTATCCGCCGCGGAATCCATCCGCGGGGCGATCATGCCGGAGCCCTTGGCGATCGCGCCGATGTGGACGGCGTGGCGGCGGACCTCGATCTCCCTGTGCGCCTGCTTGGGGACGAGGTCTGTGGTCATGATGGCGTGCGCCGCTTCGGCATCGGCATCATGGCCGCGGGCCAGGGAGCTCACCAGCGCGGGCAGGGCGGCCTCGATCTTGCCCACCGGCAGTCGGTGGCCGATGACGCCGGTCGATGACGGCATCACCTCGTCGTGGGAGCAGCCGATGAGGCCCGCGGCCATGCGCATGGTCACCTTGGCATCCTGGACACCCGCCTCGCCGGTCGCGGCGTTGGAGCAGCCCGCATTGATCAGCACGGCGCGGAGGGGGTTGGCCTGCCCAGCGAGGTGCCTTTCACGCCACGCGCGGCCGATCTCAATGGGCGCGCCGACGACGGCGTTGCGCGTAAAGACCGCGGCGGAAGCGAGGCGGGATTCGATGGTTGCGCCGTGCCCCTTGAGCGCGAGGGGCGTGAGGGCATCGCAGACGATGAGCGCCAGGTCGGGCTTGCCGGAGGGCTTGATGCCCGCGGTGGCGGCTGCGGCGCGGAACCCGAGCGGGCGGGTGATCGACAAGGTTCGGCTCCGAGGAAGGGGGCGCGAGGGAGTGGACTGCGGTTCAAGCGTATCCGTTGCGGGCGATCGCGTGCAGGGGCCGGGGGGGCGGGAAGCGGGGCTAGCGACCGAGGCCGCGGAGGCGGTCGAGCTGGTCCTGCCGGATGCCCTGCGGCTCGAAGACGACACCGATACCGGTTTCGTCGGCGATGTTGTCGTAGCTGAGGGAGACGCCGAGCGTGACTTCCGGGCCGCGCCGGCGAATGGTGGTGTTGACGCGCTGGAAGTCCTCTTCATCGGTGTCGTAGGTGGCGCCGAGAGCGATGGCGTATCGGCGGGTAAGGGCGTAGGAAACGCCGAAGTCGAGGTAGGTGGTGTCCAGCGCGTTGATGTAGCGGACCTCGGCGAAGGAGGCAAACTCCGGGGAGTGCTGCACAAGTCCGCCGGCGGTGGTGCGTGCCGGCTGGCTGTCGTCAAAGTCATAGATCGTGCTGGCGGCGAGGGCGACGGCATCGGTGAGCTGCCAGGTCGTTTCGATGAGGCCGAACTCGCCGAGAAGGGAGTATTCCGGCCGGTAGTCGAAGAAGCGGCCGATGGGCGATTCGCGGTCGGCATCGGCGGAGCTGCTGATGTAGTCCGTGCGGAGTGTCAGGAAATCGACGCTGCGCCAGCGGCCGGGCCCGCCGCGCTGGGTCTGCCAGGTCTGGGTAATGCCCGCACGGACGGCCGCGCCGGTCGCGAGCGACTCGACCTCGTCGTCGTAAACAGGGATGTCGCTCTGCGAGAGGTTCGCACCCGCGTACCAGACGGTGACGTTGGGCTCGATGATGTGGCGAGTGCGGTGCAGGTCGAACATGTCGGATTCGACGGAGTCGTCGATCCGGGTGATCTGGGTCGAGACGCGAAGACCGGCCGAGTACCACGTGCGGTAGGAGTCCTGCTCGGAATCGCCGGAGAACTCCTCGAAGGTCTCGTCATACGCGGTGAACCGCCCGACGACGAAGGGGTTGACCTTGAACGGCGCGAGGTCGAACGTGCCGACGAACTCGTGTCGGGTGTCGAAACGCATGACCTCGGACTCGTGGAGGCCCTGGGCACGGAGCCGGTCGGCGATCGACTCGTTCGGCGCGAGTCCGAAGGCGGCCATGGAGCGGCCGAGTGTGTCAAAGCCAAGCTCCGAGGCGGTGGGCTCGGTGAAGTTGAGCTGCATGCGCGAGGCGCGGTAGTCCGAGGAGTAGGTCAGCCAGCCGGGGGAGTTGCCGGCGAAGATGTCGTCGGCGAGCCGGGTGTAGCGCAGCTCAGGGAGCTTGTCGTTGTTGTAGCCGAGGCTCTGGAGCAGATACTGGTTCGGCGTGAAGTCGATGTGCTCCCCCTTGACCAGGAAGGAGAACACGGCGTTGTCATCCTGGCGGCGGAGGAAGGCCGCGTTGGTGAACTCGCGCCCGCTCACCCCATACTCGCGGAAGAACGCATCGACGAACGTCTCGTCGGAGATCGTCCCGCCCTCAAGCTGGAGGGACCAGAACTCGTTGAGTTCCACGAGGTGCTCGGCAAGCACGATGCCGCGGAACTCGTGGTCGAATCCCTTCTTCGCGCCGCTGGACAGCGAGTCGCGCCCGAAGTCCGTGGGGAGGGTGTACGCGAGGATGCGCCCCTTGGCGTCGTCGCTCTGCCAGTCCCCCTCAGCACCGACCGCGGGGCCGCGATCAAAGTAAAGGTCGGCGAGGATGTTGAGATCGACGCCCTCGGGCTGCCGCACGCCGGTGACGCCGAAGTAGTCCCACGCGGTCTTGATGGCGGTCCCCGAGCCGGAGGAGCTCTCGAACCGCAGGTCCTTGAGCGGGAAGTTCTCCAGTTCGCCGCGGAAACGCGGATACCAGAAGATGGGCACGCCCGCGGCCTGCAGGGTGACGCCCTTGGCATCAAAGCGCGTGCGGGTGTCTTCATCGCCGGGTCCGCCAAGGCCCGGCGCGCCCTCGCGGCCGATCCCCGCATCGCCATCGCCCCCGCCGGCGGTCCGCGGCACGCTCTGCTGCGTAATCGTCACGCTGGTGGTGCCGATCTGCAGCAACGGGTTGAAGAAGGAAGTGGTCGCGAGCCGTGCCCGCCGGGTCTCCCACTGCTGCGCGGATTGCTGGCGGATCTCCTTCGCGCGGACGTAGATCGGCAGGCCGCGGCGGGACTCATAGGTGCTGAACACGGCATCGACCATGGTCGCTCGGTTGGCCTGCACGTCGTAGTAGACGCGCGGGCCGCGCAGCGTATAGGTGCCATCGGAGGCCACGACATCGCCCTCGAGGTAGATGCCCTTGACGCGATCGACATCGAAGCGGAGGAGTTCGGAGAGGGGCCCGGGCTCGAGGAAGACGACCGCGCGCTGCGCGTTGATCTGCAGCGTGCGATTCCGCGAGAGCTGCTGGTACTGGAGCATCACACCGCCGGAGAGCATAACCGTTGTGTCCTGCCCGTCGGTCCCGGCGAAGACGCGGACGGCCTCTCCCTCATCGGGCGGCGCGCCGGGCTCGGGCTGGTGGCGGTTGGTGCCCACGGCGAAGGTGATGACGCCGTCCTTGCCGAAGATGGGTTCCTGGCGATCGGGCTCAGGATCCACGGGCGCAGGAGGCGTTGCGCCGACGAGGGGGGAGTTGGGCTCGAACGGACGGTCCACACCGGGCCGGCGCGGGCCGGAGGCCGCGGGCTGCGCCCCGCTGCCCGAGGGGGCAAAGCCGGCCTGCTCGCGAAGGAACTCAGCGAGCCTGCGTTCGCCCTCGCGGACAAACGGCGCATCGGGGCCGTCGGGTCGCCCCTTGACAAGGGCATCGAAGCGGACGTTGAGCTCCCCCCGCAGCACGCCCGTGACCAGCAGTCGGTCGCCCGCCTGCGAGAAGCCCGCCTCGGCTCCGGGGTCCGAAACGCGGTCGAAGTAGATGGCGATCTGGCGGATGGGGGCGCGGTCGGCATCGCCCTGCGTGAGCTGCTCGATCCACACGACGGCCTGGGCCGCGCTGAACCGGTACGTGCCGATGTCGGCGCGGACATCCCCCTGGATGAACAGCCGCTGCACCGTGTTTCGCCCGCCGATGGTCTCGCTCCAGATCCAGGTCTTCGCGCTGCCGAGATCGACATTGGCGATCTGCACCGCGCCCGGAACGAGCATGTCGGCAAAGTCGCGGCCGGTGATCGACGCCGCGTCACGCGGGGGTTGGCGGCCTTGGGAGAGCGCGGCCGGGGCGCGGCCGGACGACTGGGCATCCGGTTGGCCGACCGCCGAGCCGGCGGCAAAGAGGACCGCGGCGGCGGCGGTGCGCAAGTGCGGGCTGGAGATGGCTTTGAACAGATCTGTCATCGTGCTTCCTGCAAACGAATCGGGCACCGGCCGGGGTGCGGAACGTACGCCGCGTGTTGTACCAGATTGCGGGCTGGGCCGCAGGGTACAGGCGCGGGAGCGTGGCGGCCGATGGACAGGGGATGAATCCGCACCGCCAGCCCGCTGAACCGTCACGCCCGCGCCCTGTTCAGCGGGGACCGAAGCTGCGGTACGTGGTGTTTGCGCAGGCCAAGTCCGGGACGACATGGCTGCAGCGTCTGCTGAGCGCCCACCCGCAGGTGCACTGCGCGGAATCCAGGCTGGTCGGAGATTTTTACCTTGGGGACAACCCGACAGGACCCGCGATCACGGTGGAGAAGTTCGTGTCGGGGATGCTCCGGCACTATCACGCCCCTGATCCAAAAACAGGGGGGTCCCAGGGCGACTTTGGGCGTGCCATGCTCTTCAACATCATCGATGCGATCGCGACAACCGCGATCGAGTTCTCGGGTCGGCCGATTTACGGGGAGAAGCTGACGCCGTACCCCGGGACAGCCGCCGCGTGCGTACGGACGCTGCACGACTACAACCCCGCGATGTGCTTCGTGCACCTGATCCGGGACGGGCGGGATGTGATCGTCTCGGGGTACTCGCACTGGGCCAACATCCGCATCAACGCCGCCAAGGCCGCCGGCAAGCACGATGAAGCATCGCGCCTTCGGGCGGACCTCGATGCCCGCCGCGTGCCGGACAAGATCGTCGATGATGCCGCGAACGCCTGGGCCGACAACGTCGCGGCGGGTTTGGATGGGGAGCGAGCGTTCGAGAACTCGCTGCAACTGAAGTACGAGGATCTGCTCGGCGTGCCGGGCTGTGGGGGGGGTGGGGGCGGCGGGGAAGAACGATTTGGGCAACTCTTCCGGGCCATCGGCGCGGATGCCTCCCCAACCGTCGTGCAAGCGGCCGTCGCCGCGGCGAGCTTCGAAAGGCTGTCCGGCGGTCGAGCATCCGGCGAAGAGGACCGCGCCAGCTTCTTCCGCAAGGGCGTCGCCGGAGACTGGCAGACATGGCTCACGCCCGAACAGGTTGCCCGGTTCGAAGCACGCGCCGGAGCGTTGATGGACCGCGTGGGATATCCGCGCAGCGCGGCAGCACAAGGGCAGGGGGCGGCCGCGATAGACTTCCCGCGTGTCCACACCCCTTCCCGCCAGTCTCGGCCCGCTGGAACAAGCCCGCGCAGCGCTTGATGCGCTGATCGCCGAGCGCGAGCACAGCACCAAGCTCGATGCCTTCGCCGATGTGCTCGCCGAGCGGCTCCGCGTGGGGGGCGGGGGGAAAGTCATGGCCTGCGGCAACGGCGGCTCCGCCTGCGATGCCATGCACTTTTGCGAAGAACTCACCGGACGATTCCGCAAGGAGCGGCCCGCGCTGGCCGCGATTGCCTGCATCGACCCCGGCCACATCACCTGCACCGCCAACGACTACGGCTTCGATCAGATCTTCTCGCGCTGGGTCGAAGCGCTCGGCCGCAAGGGTGATGTCCTCATCGTCCTCTCGACCAGCGGCAACTCCCCCAACATCGTGAACGCGATCAACGCCGCGAAAGATCGCGGCATGACCACCGCCGCGTTCCTCGGCCGCGATGGCGGCCAGTGCCAGTCACTCGCCGATCACGAGTGGATCGTCCCCGGCGAGCAGTCCGACCGCATCCAGGAACTCCACATGCTCCTGCTGCACGTCCTGGTCGAAGCGGTCGAGCGCCGGCTGTTCCCGGCCAACTACGCGCCGGCCTGAGCCAGCAATCTCCCCCCGCGGCGGGTTTCGTCGAGCCCCCCGACGTCGGCGATCGCCGGATTGTTTTCCGGCTGCGTGCTGCCTGCTCCGCGTAACATTGAACATGGCCCGCGATAGCCGCGGACCGGGAGATTCGCCATGCCGTATTACACCCAGCTCGGCCTGATGCCCCGCAAGCGGCACGTCCAGTTCCGCCGCCCGGATGGCGCGCTGTACTCCGAAGAAGTCTTCGGCACCGAGGGCTTCGTCGGCCCGACGACCACGATGTACCACATCCACCCGCCGACCCAGGTCTACGGCTGGAAGCCGATGTACTCCACCAAGGTCGAGTACGTCGAGCCCGAGATCATGCGCATGCGCCACGTGAAGAGCGGGGGGGGCGCCATGAAGCCCAAGGGCGACTTCGTCACCGGCCGCGTCGTGCTCTTCGGCAACTCCGATGTCGAAATGGCCGTCATCAACCCCGCCGAGCAGATGCCCTACCACTTCAAGAATGGTCAGGGCGACGAGTGCCACTTCATCCACTACGGCTCGGGCGTCTGCCACACGATGCTCGGCACGCTGAAGTTCGGCCCGCGCGACTACCTCGTCATCCCCAAGGGCGTGATCTACAAGCTCATCTGGGACACAGCGCCCACAGCCGAGATGCCCGCGTCCATGCGGAATGCCCCAAATGCCGACCAGAGTAGAAAGCTCTTTGAGCTGTTCGCTCGCCAGGGAGGAGTAACGGAAGAGGAAGTTCGAAAGTCGATGACCTTGGTAAGTGGACCGAACGCGGGACAGAACTATTCCGAGAAGAACTTCAAGGACTGCATTCGCGAACACCGCGAACGCTTCGGTGTGATGGTTCAGGAAATCTCGCCGGGCCGGTGGGGTATCGCAAAGTCTGCATGGCGCCCGGCGGGCGCGCCTGAGAACTGGTCGCAAGATCAAATGCCCTTCGGCAAGGTCCTCCTCATCGAGACCACCAACGGCAGCCACATCGGCCCGCCGCCGCGCTACGTCAGCAAGGCCACCGGCCAGTTCCTCGAGCACGCGCCCTTCTGCGAGCGCGACCTCCGCCTCCCCGAGTTCCCGATGACCTGGGACGAAAAGGGCGACTTCGAGGTCCGCATCAAGGCCCGCGACCTCGTCCACAGCTACACCTACCACTACCACCCGCTCGATATCGTCGGCTGGGACGGCTGCTACTACCCGTTCATCTTCAACGCCGATGACTTCGCGCCGATCACCGGCAAGCTGCACATGCCCCCGCCGATCCACCAGACCTTCGAAGCCCACAACTTCGTCATCTGCACCTTCGCCCCGCGCATGCTCGACTACCACCCGCAATCCATCAAAGTCCCCTACAACCACTCCAACCTCGACTCCGACGAAGTCCTCTACTACGTCGATGGCAACTTTGGCTCCCGCAAGGGCATCGAGATCGGCAGCCTCACCCTCCACCCGCAGGGCATCCCCCACGGCCCGCACCCCGGCACCATCGAAGCCTCCCTCGCGGCCACGCACACGCAGGAACTCGCCGTCATGTGCGACACCTTCCGGCCGCTCTTCCCGACCAAGGCCGCGATGGAGATGGACGACACCAAATACCCCGCCTCCTGGCAAGGCGAGCACTTCCCCGGCCTCTCCACCGGCAAGATGCACCTCAACGGCGCAACCGTCCCCGCCGCCTCCGCCGCGGCGTTCCCCGCCGAGGTCCACCCCGTCGAGGTCATCAAGGCCGGTGTGGCGCAGTCGATTCTGCCTGCGCCGAGTGGGACCGCCGGGAACGGAAATGGAAACGGTGCCCCTGTCCCCGCCGTCAAGACGACGACGGCGAACGTCTGGGCGCCATGAACGATTTTCCAGCACCCTCTCCTCGTCGCCGGGGAGAGGTCCCGAGCGCAGCGAGGGGGTGAGGGGTTCTGTTCTCAGCGCCCTCTCCCCGTTGCCTTGAACGAGGAGAGGTGCTTGCAAAGCAACCGGTGAGGGGCCGCCTTGGCCGTCTCTTCGGCCCATGAAATGGGCCCGCGCTGGTTGCCAGACGCGCGAGCGTCTGGCACGCTCGGGGTAGCCAACATGCCACGACCCCGGACCACCGCCCTCTCCGACCCATCGGACCTATCCGACCCATACGTCCTATCGGCCGCCTGCCGCGGCCCAGTTCCCCTTGCCTTGAAGTGCCACTGGACAAAGCGGCACCGTCACGGTGTCGCGTGGCCAGTGCTGCGTCCTTCTCGGCCCGTAGGGCCCGCTCCCCCGTCGCCGACGGGGGAGCTGTAGAGCGAAGCGAGACTGAGGGGGCAATCTCTCCTCGCCCGGAGGGCGCTCGATAGTTCGGGGGGTCATGGACTTCAGTCCCTGTTGACTGCCCAGCGTGCTCCTCGCGTCCGGAGGACGCACGCCTCTCGCCACAGCTCCCGCGGCCATTCCTCCGCATCGAAAAGAGGGGGTGCTGTGCGACCGCCGCGGCCTCTTCCCGCCTCGGCGGAACCCCCGCAGTGATGCGGGGGCGCGCCGTGTGCGCGAGTTTCACACACCCACGATGAGGGCCGCAGGCCCGAATCGTGGCGCTCCGGCACGCTGACTCGTGCGTGCGGTCAGCCGATGGCGCAGCCCGCCCGCCCGCGGGGGACCTCCTGTTCCTCCGGGTGCCGTGCTACAGCCGCCTGCTTTGAGGCGGATGTGCCACGAGCCGCACTGCCCCCCCGCGGCCTCCTCTCCCCATCCATCCGACCCATCGGACCTATCCGACCCATACGTCCTATCGGCCGCCTGCCGCGGCCCAGTTCCCCTTGCCTTGAAGTGCCACTGGACAAAGCGGCACCGTCACGGTGCCGCGTGGCCAGTGCTGCGTCCTTCTCGGCCCGTCGGGCCCGCTCCCCCGTCGCCGACGGGGGAGCTGTAGAGCGAAGCGAGACTGAGGGGGCAATCTCTCCTCGCCCGGAGGGCGCTCGATGGTTTCGGGGGGACAGGGACTTCAGTCCCTGGTCACAATCCTGCTTTGACCCCGCATCCGGAGGACGCACGCCTCTCGCCACAGCTCCCGCGGCCATTCCTCCGCATCGAAAAGAGGGGGTGCTGTGCGACCGCCGCGGCCTCTTCCCGCCTCGGCGGAACCCCCGCAGTGATGCGGGGG
>JAEYUO010000073.1 GCA_023432465.1 Planctomycetota bacterium
GGGGGGGCGCGCGGGGCCCCCCCCCCACGACAGGGGGGAACGCTTCCCGCCTCACCGCACACCCTGCCACCGAGCGCAAGGCCGCATTCTCCCCCGACGGCTCCCTTCTGGCGTTCGAGTCCGACCGCGACGGTGCCCGCAACCTCTACGTGATGCCCCTTGTTCGCGAGGGAAGCACCTTGATCGGGGGAGCAATCTCGCGAGTCACCGCGAGCGATCGCTCTCAATCCCTGTCCAGCTTCTCGAATGACGGTAAGTCATTGTATTTCAGTGGCTTACATGAACCTGAACTGCACCGATCCGCCCGGATGTACGCCGTCGATCTTGTCGGCACCGACTCCGGCTCCGCTTCCCTCGCGGGTGGACCCATTCGTGAACTCTCCCAGGCCTTTGGCAGCACCCCCCGGGCCACGCCCGACGGCCGAATCCTCTTCTATCGCGGCCGGTTTGACCCCTCCCGCCCGAACTACCGCGGCTCCGGGACCACCGACATCTACTCCATGTCCTTGTCTGACAACACCTTCCGTCAACTAACGACCGATTCATCCAGCGATTTTGACCCTTGGCCCGGCCCGGATGGCTCGGTCCTCTTCATCTCCAGCCGCAGCGGTCAGAACAACCTCTGGAAGCTCCCCGCATCCGGTGCCGAGCCCGCCGCTGCCCCCATCCAGCTCACCAACTTCGTCCCCACCGCCGACGAGTACACGATCGGCCACGGCATCCAGGACCTCGCTGTGGCCACCGACGGCTCGGCCGCCGCGTTCACCCTCTGGGACGGGCTCTACCGGCTCGACCTCAGACAGCCCGGCGCAACCCCCCAGCGGATCACGATCCACGTCGGCTCCGACACGCAGAACATCGACTTCCAGCGCCTGAACATCGGGTCGCAGGTCTCCGAGGCCGCGCTCTCCCCCGATGGCAAGACCATGGCGGTCGTAGCCCGGGGTGAGGTCTACATCCGCCCAACCTCCGAGGGCCGCCCGACCCGCCGCGTCACCACCACCTATGGACGCGAGCGCGATCTGGCTTGGTCCCCCGACGGCGCAACGCTCTACTTTGCCTCCGACGAACCCGTCGCCGGCGCCCCCGCCGGCGCATATGCGCTGTACACCGCCAAGGTCGCGATCGCGCGGGATGACCTCAAGCCCGCCAACTCCGAAGGCAAGAGGGACGACGCAAAGAAGGATGAGCCCGCCAAGCCCGATCCGGGCAAGCGCTGGGCCGAGGCGATCACCTTCGATGTCGCCCCGTTCATCGTCGCCGCCGATGACTGCCGCCGTCCGATTCCCTCTCCCGATGGCAAGCGTCTGCTCTACATTCGCGGCCGCGGCGACATCGTCGTCCGCGAGCTCGCCGATGACGCCTCCGGCTCAGAGCGTGTCCTCATCCCCAGTTGGGACCGCGGCGTCGATGTCCTCTGGGCATCGGACTCGCGCCACATCGTCTACGCGATCAACGATCTCGACTTCAACACCGACATCTGGCTGATGGACACCGGCTCACCCGACGCCAAGCCCATCAACCTCACCCGCCACCCCGACAACGACTACTCGCCCCGCCTCAGCGCCGATGGCAAGGTCCTCACGTTCCTCTCCGAGCGCGGCAGCGGCGATGATGCCACGGATGTCTACCAGGTCTATCTCGATCTCGAACTCGAAGGCATGACCTCCTACGAGCGCGACGACTACTTCAAGAAAGCCGCCGAGGCCGCGGGGAAGCGCAAGCCACTGGAGATCAAGCCGCCCAAGCCCGCAAAGGCCGACGGCGCGCCCGCCGAGGACGCCAAACCAGAGGGCCAGCCCGATGAGCCGGCCAAGGACAACGCGGATGCGAAATCCGACAAGCCCGCGCCAAAGGCCGAGCCCGCCGCCGAGCCCAAGCCCCTGAAGTTTGATGCCGACGATGCCTATCTCCGCATCCGCCGCATCACCGCATCCCGCGGCAACGAGGGCAACCTTGTCATGACGCCCGGCGGAGACCGGATCATCTTCACCGCGCCCGGCGAGGATGGCCCATCCGCTCTCGTCAGCGTCGATCACAAGGGTCAGGACCGCAAGGTCATCGCCCCGGGACCGCTCGGCGGCGTCGATGTCTCCCTCGCCGGCGACCGCGTCGTGTTCGTCAAGAGCGGCTCGGCCAACACCGCCCCGAAGACGGGCGGCAAGGTGGACTCCTGGCCCATTGATGCACAGATCCAGATCGAGACCGCACGCCAGCAGCGGCAGAAGTTCCTCGAGGCCGCGCGCGTCGTCGGCACCAACTTCTATCACAACACCCTCAAGGGGCGCGACTGGCCCAAGCTCACCGAGCGCTACCTCTCGCTCGCCGAGAAGACCCGAACCGCCGACAGCTTCAACCGCGTTGTGAATCTCCTCTTCGGCGAGCTCGACGGTTCTCACCTTGGCATCTCCGGCGGCGAGGCGGGCGCGGGGAGCGCATGGAGCGGGCCCAGCACGCCCATCGGCTACCTCGGCGTGCGCGTGCAGCCCGCGCCCGGCGGATACCAGATCACCCACATCACGCCCAACGGCCCCGCCGACCGCGCGGGCTCAAAGCTCGCCGTCGGCGATGCCATCATCGAAGTTGATGGCACATCGTTCGATGCCGCGGGCGCTCTCCCCACGATGGACTTTGCCGCCGCGATGGTGAACACCGCGGGCAAGGAGACCCTGCTCAAGGTCCGCGGCGAGGACGGCGCGACGCGACTGGTCCTCATCATCCCCATCAGTTGGGGCGAGTGGGACCGCCTCCGCTATCAGGAGATCGTCCGGCATCGCCGCAACCAGGTCGAGGAACTCTCCGGCGGCCGCTTGGGATACCTCCACATCCGCGGCATGAGCGAGCCGAGCGTCCGCGACTTCGAGCGCGACCTCTACGCCGCGGGCAAGGACAAGGAAGGCCTCATCATCGATGTCCGCGACAACGGCGGCGGCTCCACCGCGGACATCCTCCTCTCCTCGCTCACCGCCCCGCGCCACGCCAAGACCCAGCCCCGCGGCGTCGATCCCGCCGATGTCCCCGATGACGCCTATCCGCGCGACCGCCGACTCATCTACGCCTGGACACGCCCCATCAACGTCCTCATCAACCAGAACTCCTTCTCCAATGCCGAGATCTTCGCCCACGCCGTCAAGAACATCGGCCGCGGCCGCCTCATCGGCACCGCTACCTTCGGCGGTGTCATCTCGACCGGCGGCACTTCGTTGATTGACGGCACAACGGTCCGCCTTCCGTTCCGCGGCTGGTACCTCCCCGATGGCACCGACCAGGAGAACAACGGTGCAAGGCCCGATGTCGATGTCCCGCAGATGCCGCAGGATGAAGCCGCGGGTCGCGACCTGCAGCTTGAGGCCGCCGTCCGCGATCTGCTGCAGAACCTGAAGTAGCGTCTCTCGACGGTCCCATTCGGAGCAACGCCATGCACGTGCCGACCATCTTCGCCTGCCTCGCGGCCGGCGCGGCGTGCGCGGCGGCGCACTCCCCGCCGCGATCGTTCCACGATTTCTCCGCCTCGCGCGACGGGTTCGCGTTCGTCAATCGCTTCTCCGGTTCCTCGCTCCCGGGTCCGCTCGCGCTCCTTCACGATGCACTCGGCGCGCCCGATGAGTTCGGGCTCTGCGGCGGCATGTGCTTCGCCGCGGCGGATTTCTACCTCGCTGGCCAGCCCATCCCCGCGCACGCCGGGCCACAGCCCACCCGCGGCCAGCCGCTGTACGACTACATCTATCAGCGACAGGTCGATTCCTTCGGCCCGAACCTCACGTTCGCCGCCAAGTTCTCGCGCTGGATGGACATGCCTGATTCCGGACCGCACTCCGTCGGGTGGGCCACCCTTGCCGAGCTTGACGCCGTGCTCGATGCCCTCGATCGACGCGAGCCCGTGCACCTCGGCCTGGTCTATGTCGATTCGAAAGTCTCGCGCGTTCCATGGCAGAACCATCAGGTCCTCGCCACGCGCGCCACCTTCGAGCCCCAGACGGATCGCGGCATCACCGCCTGCTCGCTGCGTGTCTATGACCCCAACCACCCCGGCAACGATGCCGCGCGGATCGACCTCCAACTCATACTCGACGGCTTCGCGCGCACCGGCCACGACCGCTCTCCGGTCGTCTCGCTCCGCTGCACGCAGGTCTTCCCGCGCACCGATTCGCGCCCGGATCGTGTCCGCAACGTCCGCGGCCTGTTCCCCATGCCCTACGCGCCGAAGGTCCCGCCCGAATCGCTGCGCTGATGCGCGGCTCACCCGTCAGCCAAACACCCCGCCCAGCCGCGCCGCCGCGACCAGCAGCAGCAACGTCACCAGCAGACGGACCGTCCGCGTCGGCAGCACATGCGTGAGCTGCGCGCCGATCACCCCGCCCACCATCGCCGTCGGCGCCATCACCGCCGCAAGCAGCAGCGCATCCTGCACCGATTGATCCAGCCCCGGCAGCGAGGCCAGCTTCACCCCCGCCCCGACGATCGACGTGATGCAGATCACCGCGCTGCTCGTCGCGATCGCCTGCTTCAGCGGCACGCGGCAGAGCATCTGCAGCGCGGGCACCATCATCACGCCCCCGCCCAGCCCGAGCAGCCCGCCGATGAACCCCGTCATCGCCGCGCTGACCAACAGCCGAGTCCGCGTCGTCCGCTGCCCGTGCACATCAATCCCCGATTTGGACATCAGCCGCCAGACGTTGAACGCGCAGTACACCAGCAGGAACAGCGCGAGCCCAACCTTCAACACCTGCCCGTCAATCATGTTCCCCGCCAGCACGCCCAGCACCATGCTCAGCATCGTCATGGGGATGAGCGATCCCAGCAGGTCCTTCCGCACCGCGCCGTTGCGATGGTGGCGGATCGCGGCGGGGAAGGCGACAAACACGTTCACCGTCATCGCCGCGGCCATGTACAAATGATGCGTGTTCGGCGACTTCTCGCCGAACACCCAGTGCAGCGCGGGCAGCATGATCATCGACCCGCCGACCCCCGCGAGGCCGCCAAGCACGCCGGCGCCAAGACCGATCACGCCGGCCTCAACAAGTTCAAGGAGCGACAACTGCATGCGTGTGTTTCCGAACGACTGTATCGGACCACCACGGGGCTGTTCCGAGTACCACCCCAAACATGCGTTCTCGGACGCTCGAATCTACCCAGATTGGGGGCGGGCAACGCTCAGAACCGTCACATACTGCACCGGAACTCCACCATTGGCTTGATGAACAGGGGCGATGGGGCGTTCTTGGGATAGGCTGAATGCACGCCCCAAGGCACCCGCCAAGGGTCGTCCCGGTACGTACAGCCAAGATCCGAATCGCCTGTGGGCCGCCGTGGTGGCCGACCCACTCGCACCGGAAGTCTCGGCGCCGGGTTCATGTTTCAGACAATCCAAGAACGGTGGAATCAACTTTGAGAATGGACAACCAAAAAGCCGCTGTGTTGCGTCGTGGCCGAATGGTCCGCACCGCTCGAGAGCTCCTCGCCGTCCTTGGTCTGTGCGCCTTGTCCGCGGCCTCCGCCGTCGTCGTCAAGGACTCGGTTGCACGCAACGAGTTCTCTCCGCTTGCCGTGGTCAGCGCACACCCCGCCGGCGAGCAGCGCAACAACTCCGTCAACGTCGCACCCGTGTCGTACACCGAGGCCGCTGTGCCCGCCGCCGATCCGCTGAACGCGGTCGCCGAGGCGACCCCCGCCGCGCAGCCCGCAGAGTCGGCCGCGCCCGCCATCCCGGCGAACGCGATCGCCGACACCTCCATCCGCTACTTCAACGGTCGCCCGATGCGTCCGGCACGAACCATTCGCATGAAGGTCACGGCCTACTCGCCGGATGAACAGTCGTGCGGCATCTTCGCCGACGGCATGACCGCCTCGCTCCACGATGTCCTCACCAACGCCGGCAGGCTCGTCGCCGCGGATTCCCGAGTCCTTCCCCTGGGCTCGGTCATCTCCGTCCCCGGATACGACAACGGCGACATGGTCCCCGTGCTCGATCGCGGCGGCGCGATCAAGGGTCGCCGCCTCGATGTCCTCTACCCCACCCACAGGCAGGCTCTCAAGTGGGGCGTGCAGGACCTCGATGTCGTCGTCTGGGAATACGCCGACGGCAAGCCCCCCTGCGACTTCCGCGGCATCCGCGACTCGAAGAACTGAGCCGAGCGGGCGGGACACAGGTTCAACAGATTGAAGCCGGATGGAACAGATGGTCAGCCTCTGATGCTGTCTCGTCTGCTTCCGGTCTGTTGCTCTCCATGCTCATCCGCATCCGCTCTGTACTCTTGTCCGCTCTTCGCTTCTCGATCAGCCACAGCTCCTCTTCCTCTTCCTTCTCTTCTTCCCCTCACTCATCCTCCTCCTCTTCATCTGCCCCATCCGTGGTTCTGATCTGTTCCCATCTGTGTTCCTGCCTCTCCCCGAATCCCCGTTCCGAAATCGCCGGTACGATCCCGCGTGCTCGCATCACCCGCCACGCGCCGGCCAACAACCATCGATGAGTTGATCCCTGCGCAGCTCGCCGGCGCGCTCGACTCGGTGGACATTGCCTCGCGCCGCATCTTTCCCGGCAAGCTCCAGGGCGAGCGCCGCTCCAAGGCCCGCGGCCGCAGCGTCGAGTTCGAGGACTTCCGGCAGTACGTGCCCGGCGATGACCTCCGCCACATCGACTGGAACGTCTTCGCGCGGCTCGACCGCTTCTTCATCAAGATCTTCCAGGAAGAACAGGACCTCGCGGTCCACCTCGTCCTCGATGCCTCGGCATCCATGGATGCCGGGAACCCCAACAAGCTGTTGGTGGCGCAGCGCATCGCGATGGCGCTGGGGTACTCCGCGCTCGCGGGCAACAACCGCGTCGCCGCGTGGATCTTCGGGGGAGGCGGTGGCACCGCCGCGCCCGGAGCATCCGCCGGGCTTCGCGCGATGCCCGCCGTACGCGGCAAGCGCGCGGGCCAGCAGCTCGCACGCTTCATCATCGATCAGACATGGCCGCCCCCGCCTGCTTCGCCCGTTCGAGATGGCCCATCCCCATCTGCGGAACAACTCGCCGCGGGCGAGTTCACGACCGCGCTCAAGACGATCGCCCGCTCGCGCACCGGCCGCGGCGTGGTCATCGTGCTCTCCGACTTCCTGATCCCCCCCACCCCCAGCGGTTACGCCGAGGGGCTGACGATGCTCGCGGGCGGCGGAAGCACGCCGTGGGACGTCGTGCTGCTGCAGGTGCTCTCACCCGGCGAACTCGACCCGCTCAGCGAGACCGATGGTCACGGCGGCAAGATCGTCCTCGGCGACCTGCGCCTGACCGATGTCGAAACCGGCCGCGTCGCGGAGGTGACGGTGACGCCGGATCTCGTGAAGAGCTATCTGTCGCGGCTGGAAAGCTATCAGCGGAAACTGACCGAGTTCGCCGCGCAGCGCGGCATGACGCACCTCGTCGTTCGCAGCGATGCCGATGTCGCAAAGCTGGTGCTCGATGAACTGCGGAAGAGGGGCGTGGTGGGGTGAGTGGGAAGTGGGAAGTGGGAAGTGGGAAGTGGGAAGTGGGAAGTGGGAAGTGGGAAGTGGGAAGTGGGAAGTTGATCTTGGCCCGCAGGGCATGCCAAGAACTTCACTTGCAATTTCTTCAGCCTGCTTCAGCAGGCTTGCTCGTTGCATAGCAGGTGATCGCTGGGGCACACATCGCCGCGTGCTCGCCTTCGCCTTTTAGCCTGCTTCAGCAGGCTTGCTCGCTTGTAGGCCAGGCCTTCGGGCCTGGTGCAGCAGCACACACGACACATCCAACCGCGTTCTTCCGATCAGGCCGTTTCAACGGCCTTCTTTCCATCACGCCTTCAGGCACTTCTGACCATTTGTTCCATCGCCCATCTGCCGACTACGGTTTCTTTCCGCCACCCCCCCTGCCGGAGAGGCCCATGCGCATGCCAATGATCATTTGTCTCGTGCTTCTCGCCGCTCTCATGCTCTTCGCCGCCTCCGGCACCGGCGCGCTCCGGCAACCCCCCGCTGCTCCGCAGACCGGCTTCCTCTTCCGCGAAGTCACCGCAGACGGCATCGCCATGAAGTACGCGGTGTATGTGCCGCGGCACTACACACCCGACAAACAGTGGCCCGCGATCGTCTTCCTGCACGGCTCGGGCGAATGCGGCACCGACGGCCAGAAGATGATCATCCAGGGCATCGGCCGCAACATCCTCTGGAACGCCGACCGCTGGCCGTGCATCGTCCTGTTCCCGCAGAACCCCGGCGCGCCCCGCGGCAGCCAGGGTGCAAATCGCGAGCAATCGCTCGCGATGCGAAGCTGGACCCGCTGCGATGCCGCGGTCATGAAGATGCTGGAAGAAACTCGCGCCGCCTACTCGATCGACCCCGACCGCATCGCGCTCACCGGCCTCTCCCTCGGCGGCCATGGCGCGTGGTCGATCGGCGCAGCGCACCCCGATGTCTGGTGCGCCATCGCGCCGATCTGCGGCTTTGCGGATGCACCCGGCGGCTTCGCCCCGCCGGAAACCATCGCTGCGAAACTCAAGGATGTCCCGATGTGGATCTTCCACGGCGATGCTGACGACGTCGTCTCGCCGGACCACTCGAGAAACGTCGCCGCGGCGATGAAAGCCGCCGGTGCTAGAGATGTTCGCCTGACCATCTACCCCGGCGTGAATCACGTCTCGTGGGACAAGGCGTATGAAGAGGCCGAGTTGCCTGCGTTCTTGATGCAAACGAAGAAGCGGTAAGCACAAGCAATCTCGCCGAGTGCTTCTTCTTCAACTCTTCAGCCCGCCCCCGCGGGCGCAGATTGTTTGCCACCGGGCTTGCCCGGTGGAAGGCAGGCCCCTCCACTCTCCTGTGTCCGCCTTTCAGCCCGCATTGCGGGCGCAGGTCGTTTGCCACGGGGCTTGCCCCGTGGAAAGCAGGCCCTCTCCCCTCTCCCCTCCTTTGCCTTTCAGTCCGCGGAGCGGACGGAGGTAGTTGATCTCCAACCGACAGTTCAAGTACCCTGCCGCGCATGAGCGGACACGCATTCACCTTCGAAGCTTCGCACATCGTCTGGTCCACCAAGGACCGAAAGCCATTGCTCGACCCTGCAGACTTTGATCGGCTGTGGGCGTACTCCGGCGGCATCATCCGCAGTTTGCGATGTGAGCTTCTCGCAGCCGGCGGCATGCCCGATCACGTCCACATGCTCGTTCGCAAACACCCCTCCGTCAGCACCGCCGACCTGCTCCGCATCGTCAAGTCAAAGACCAGTGCTTGGGTTAAGGATGAACTGAGCGTCTCACGCCATTTCGCTTGGCAGCGCGGATACGGCGCATTCTCGATCAGTGAGGACCGCGTCCGCGGCGTTCGCTCCTACATCAACAACCAGGCCAAGCACCACAAGAAGCTCACGTTTCAGGAAGAGTACCTCGGCTTCCTCGAACGGCACAAGGTAAAGTACGACCCACGGTACATCTGGGACTGAGCCAAGACCGGTCCGCTACCTGCGCCTGCTTCGCAGGCTGAAGAAAGAAAAGCATGTGGGTTGCAAGGACAGCCCTTTCCACGGGGCAAGCCCCGTGGCAAACAACCTGTGCCTGCTTCGCAGGCTGCAAGGCAGAAGCCGGTCATCGCTCAACGGTCGCGCCCCCAGACCCCACTGCCATCGGTTTTCCAATCGACGCTGCAAACCATGCCGCGCCGCATTCCGGGCAGACCACGCAGGCATCGCGCTCGGGCACGAGTCCGTGCACGATGTAGGTGCACTGACCACAACGACCATGCGCAAGCAGCATCGCCACGTTGCCTTGCCCGGCGGACCACAGGCGCCGCGCGGTCATCAGGAAGCCGATCCCCACGATGCAAGCAGCAAGACCCATTCCGATGGTCAACGGATCGGCAACACCACGGCCCAATGTAAACGCCCCAAACCAGAACAATCCGGCGCTCAATCCCACCGCGAGCATCGCGAGTGACCTCGAAAACCACACGGCCCCCGGGGATGCCAGACTCCGGATCACCGTTCCGTCACTGCACGGGCGGAGGGGTTGTCCCCGGTCGTCGACACGCCGCGGAGTTGCTGAAGATCTGCCCGCGATACGCTCGACTCCGCACAGGTTTGCCTCCCCCCTCCCTCCACTCTACCATCCGCCTCCCCGGAACCGGCCGCGATGCGGACGATAGCAAACAAAATGCTATCAACCAAGGCGCGGCCAGGGGTGCTCCTCCTCGATGCCGCCCGAAAGGGCAGCATCCGCGGCCAGGGAGCATCCGAGTTCCAACCCGGGATCGGACAAGGACTTATGTCCACGCTCCGAGCCGCCGGGTCCGTGCCGCGGCCTTCTGATGTGCCCTTTCGAGGGCCCCTCCGACGGACCGCGTTTGATGCCTCCCGCCGCCGGCAGGAGGTTGGTCCGTTGGTCCGACGAACCCGGCCCCGCCGCGGCTCGTCCAAGCAGAAGGAACCCGCGCACGCCTCCCGCGACGATTGCTTCCCGCAGCCACTCCGACACAAGCCTTCATTGGGCGGTGGTGTAAAGGCAGCACAACAGACTTTGACTCTGTTTGTCCAGGTTCGAATCCTGGTCGCCCAGCTTTCGGCCTCCGCGGCCACCCGCGAAAGGCCAACAGGTCCGGCGGGAAGCATCGACGCGATTCGCGGCACGACTCTCCATGACCGGCCACCAATCCAACGCGAGCGAGCGCACCGGCGGGCACGCACCGAGCGCGATCATTCTCGCCGCGGGACTCGGCAAGCGGATGAACTCCGACCTGCCCAAGGTGCTCCACCCCGTCGGCGGCCGCCCGATGGTCTGCGCCGTCGTCGATGCCTGCCGCCAAGCCGGGTGCAGGCGGATCGTGCTGGTCGTCGGCCACAAGCAGGAACTTGTCCGCGGCGTGTTCGCAGGCCAGAACGACATCGAGTTCGCCGTGCAGGACCAGCAGCTCGGCACCGGCCACGCGACGAAGTGCGCAGCGAGCCTCTTCACCGCCGAAAGCCGCGAGCCCGGCCACCCGGTGTTCGTGCTCGCCGGCGATGGCCCGCTCATCCGCGCCCACACGCTGCTCGCGATGCTCGACAAGCACCGCTCCACCGGCGCGCTGGCGACACTCGCCAGCAGCGTCATCGATGACCCCACCGGCTATGGCCGCATCACGCGCGATGCCGTCGGCAACTTCCTGGCGATCGTCGAGCACAAGGACTGCACACCCGAGCAGCTTGCCATCCGCGAGGTCTATCCCAGCTACGCCGTCTTCGATGCCCAGTCCCTCTGTGCCGAGCTCGCCGCACTCAAGCCCAACGCCCGCGCCGGCGAGTACTTCATCACCGATGTCCCCGCCAGCCTCCTGGCGCAGGGCCACCGCGTCGAGGTCATCGCCGCCGTCCCGCCGGAAGACATCCTCAGCATCAACACCCCCGACCAGCTCGCCGAGGTCGATCGCATCTACCGCTCCCGAGCCCAAAGCAGGAAGGTGCACGCTTGAGCAAGGCCGACGCCAACACGCTGAAAGTCTTCGCCGGTCGCAACAGCAAGGGCCTGGCGACGGGCATCTGCCGCCACCTTGACCTCCCCCTCGGCGCTGCACGCACCGAGTCCTTCCCCGATGGCGAGCTCATCGTCAAGCTCGATGAAGATGTCCGCGGCCGCGATTGCTTCGTCGTCCTCTCCACCGGCGCGCCCGTCAACGACAACCTGATGGAGCTGCTGGTCTTCATCGACTGCCTCCGCCGCGCTTCGGCCAGGCGGATCACGGTCGTCACGCCGTACTTCGGCTATGCCCGTCAGGACCGCAAGGACGAGGGCCGCGTCCCCATCACCGCCAAGCTGGTCGCCAACCTCATCACCGCCGCCGGCGCCGAGCGCGTCCTGGCGATGGACCTGCACGCCGCGCAGATCCAGGGCTTCTTCGATATCCCCGTCGATCACCTCTCGGCGACCAAGGTCTTCCACACCTACTTCACCTCCATCCGCGAGGAACTCGGCGACCTCTGCCTGGTCAGCCCCGATGTCGGCAACGTCAAGGTCGCCGAGGCCTTCGCCAACCTGCTCGGCGGCGATCTGGCCATCATCAACAAGCGCCGCGTCAGCGGGTCGGATGTCACCACCGGCCACCTCATCGGCTCGGTCAAGAACAAGACCGTGCTGATGTACGACGACATGATCTCCACCGCCGGCACCATCTGCGAGGCCGCGAAGGTCGTCCTCGATCAGGGCGCCAAGAAGGTCATCGCCGCGGCGACCCACCCCGTGCTTGTCGGCCTCGCCATGCAGCGCATCGCCGCCAGCCCGATCACCCGTCTGGTCTGCACCAACACCATCCCCTCGGGCGACCGCATCGACCCCATCCGCGACCGCTACGTCGAGCTCTGCGTCTCCGAGCTGCTCGGCGAGGCCATCCACCGCATCCACCACAACATGTCCATCAGCGCTCTGTTCCGCAACACCGCCGGGGCAAAGCGCTAGTCCTTTCCGCATCTGTCCGTATCACGAATCAACACACATCAACACGTTTCAGGGATACACACGATGAAAGACAAGTCTCCACTGTTGCCCGCCGAGAAGCGCGAACGTACCGGGTCCCGCTACGCGGAACGCTACCGCAAGAGCGGCAAGCTCCCCGCCATTGTCTACGGACACGGCCGCGATCCGCTCCCCATCATGCTCGACTCCCACAAGGCCCTGGGCCTGATCAACAAGGGCGAGAAGGTCTTCCGCCTGGACTTCCCCGGCACCAGCGAGGCCGATGAGAAGCAGATGGTGCTGCTCAAGGATGTCCAGTTCGACTATATGGGCTCCCGCATCGTTCACTGCGACTTCGCCCGCGTGGATCTCAACGAGCGCATCCACACCCGCGTGCACATCAACCTCGTCGGCGATGCCATCGGCCTCAAGGCCGCGGGCAATCTCCTCATGCACCCCGTCACCGAGATCGAGATCGAGTGCCGCGTGGCGGACATCCCCGACCACATCGATGTCGATATCTCCGGCCTTGACCTTGGCCACGTGGTCACCTCCGGCGATGTCAAGCTCCCCAAGGACGACATGAAGCTCGTCTCCGACACGCACGGCGTGGTCGCGCAGATCGTCATGGGCGTCGAGCTCAAGGCCGCCGAGGCCACCACCGTCGCCGCCGAGGGTGGCGCAACCCCCGAGGTCCTCACCGCCAAGAAGGACGACGCCAAGGGCGCGGCACCCGCCAAGGGCGCAGCCCCGGCCAAGGGTGCAGCCCCCGCCGCCAAGCCCGCCGCCAAGAAGTAACCCCTTCCCCCCTTCGTTCATCGCACGTTCACTCAGCCATCGGCTCGCAGCATGAAGCTCATCGTCGGACTCGGCAACCCCGGATCGGCCTACGAGAAGACCCGCCACAACGCGGGCTTCCTGGCGGTCGATCGTCTGCACAGGCGACACGCGCCCGCGGAGACCCCGCGGGCGCGGTTCGACGCCCTGTGCGTCGAAGCCTCCATCCGTTCGGTCCGCTGCCTGCTGCTCAAGCCCATCACCTACATGAATCTCTCCGGGCGCAGCGTCGCCCAGGCCGTCGGGTTCTTCAAGCTCAACCCCGCCTCCGACCTCCTGGTCCTCGTCGACGATGTCGCGCTCCCCACGGGCGCGATCCGTCTCCGGGCCACCGGCGGCGCGGGCGGGCACAACGGCCTGGCCGACATCCAGCGAGCCCTCGGCACGCCGGACTACCCGCGCCTCCGCATCGGCATCGATCCCTGCCCCCCCATGATGAAGCTCGAGGACCACGTCCTGGGCCGATTCACTCCGGAGCAGACTGCCCTCCTCGAGCCCGCGCTCGACAAGGCCGCCGATGCCGCGGAGACCTTCCTCACCGATGGCCTCACCACCGCGATGAACCGCTTCAACACCAAGGACGCGCCCGCTGCGTCCGGCTCTGTTCAGTCATCCCCGCCGCCCCAATCGCGGCCAGTCCACCAATCAAACCCGCCGACCGCGGCGAAACTCGACGAAAGGTAACGCACCAATGGCAACCCTCCCCACACTCGACCAGCGCACCGCAAACTACGAGGCCATGTTCCTCATCGGCCAGGGCGCCGCCGCCCAGCTCCCCGAGATCCTCACCTTCATCACCCAGATGATCGAGAAGGCCGGCGGCCGCATCATCGCCATGAAGAAGTGGGACGAGCGCCGCCTCGCCTACGAGATCGACAAGCAGAAGCGCGCCCTCTACATCCTCGCCTACTTCAACATCCCCACCATCAACCTCGGCCAGCTCGAACGCGCCTGCAACCTCAACGAGCAGATCATGCGCGTCATGTTCACCAAGGCCGACCACCTCTCCGAGGACGAGATGAAGGCCGCCGACGCCATGAAGGACCTCGAAGCCGAGGCCAAGCTCCGCGCCACCCAGCCCGCCAACGTCCCCATCGCCGTCACCGAGCCCCCCGTCGTCCCCGTCGATTCCGATGACGAGGTTTGACTCGCGGCCTTGAGTATGCGAAAATAATCCGAACAGGGCGTCGGGGGCTATCCTCCCTCGTTCACACCGGAGACTCCGCCATGGGCAGCTACAACAAAGTCCTCCTGATGGGCAACATCACCCGCGACATCGAGCTCCGCTCGCTCCCGTCGCAGATGTCCGTCGCCCAGATCGGCATCGCCTGCAACCGCAAGTGGCGCGATTCCAACAGCGGCGAGCTGCGCGAGGAAACCACCTTCGTCGACTGCGAGGCCTTCGGCAAGACCGCCGAGAACATCGCCAAGTTCTTCTCCAAGGGAAAGCCCATCTTCATCGAGGGCAGGCTCAAGCTCGATCAGTGGAAGGACAAGACCGACGGCTCCAACCGCTCCAAGCTCAAGGTCATCATCGAGACCTTCCAGTTCGTCGAGTCCAAGGGCGGTGGAGGTGGTGGTGGTGGCGGCGGATACGACTCCGAGTCCGGCGGCCGGCCCCAGGTCTCCACCCGTCCCACCGGCGGACGCCCCCAGCCCGCCGCGGCCGCGCCCCCGGCGGATTCCGGCTACGAACCCATCCAGGAAGATGACATCCCGTTCTAAGCAAAGTGAACGGTGAGTGGTGAGCAGTGATCGGTGAAGATCCGCTCTCCCGCACCACTCACCTATCACCACTCACCACTCACTCATTCCCGTTGGGGCAGCCCGGTTCGCGTGAACCCTCAACTGCCCCTCAACTTCTCCCGGCATTTCGCCGGAAAGGACAGCGAATCATGGCTCGAAGCGTTGAACTCCTCCTCACCGAGAACGTCGAAAACCTGGGCATCGTCGGCGATGTCGTCCGCGTCAAGGTCGGCTACGCCCGCAACTTCCTCCTCCCGCGAGAGCTCGCCACCGAGCCCAGCGAGGAGCTGATCAAGGGCCTCCAGGCCAAGCGCGCTGAGGCCGAGCGCCAGCTCGCCGAGCAGCGTCAGCTCCGCGTCGCCACCATCGAGAAGCTCGCAGGCTACGAGATCCACCTCGAGCGTTCCTGCAACGATCAGGGCATCCTCTACGCAGGTGTCACCCAGCAGGAAATCGCCGGGGCCCTCAACGCCGCCGGCTTCAACACCGTCCGCCCGCGCGATATCCGCCTCAACGAGGCCATCAAGCGCGTTGACACCTACTCGGTGCACGTCAAGTTCGAGACCGAGCTCGAGACCAACATCAAGCTCTGGGTCATGGCCGACCGCAAGCTCGAGACCGAAGAGAAGGACGAGATGGAGTTCGACTCCGAGGGCGAGCTCGTCGATAAGTCCAAGGCCGGCAAGGGCGGCAACGATCGCCCGGAGCGACCCGCCCGCGATCGCGGCCCCAAGATCGACCTCCTCGAGAAGCCCAAGACCGGCTGGGCCCCCCGGGCCGAGGCCGCGGCCACGACCGAAGCCGCCGCCGCCGAGCCCGCCGCGGAACCCGCGAAGAAGGCCGGCAAGAAGTCCAAGAAGGAGTGATCAACTCCCCCGCATCCTGAGATGTCACAAGAGCCCGGCACGCACGCCGGGCTCTTTTCATTGGGAACACAGAGCCATCAGAGCACGCCAGAAGCTCGATCGATGAGGCCGGCGCGCGACCCCGCCTCGCCCCTCTGCTTCACGCCGCTTGCTCTGCTCCCTCCGTGTTCCTTCCTACTTCGCCAGTTCCCCCTCCACCGCCTCAACCACCCGCGCCACCGTCGCATCCCCGAAGTCAAAGCTCAGGTCCGCCGCTTTGAACAGCTCCGGCAGCGGCCGGCTCCCGCCCAGCGTCAGCGCGCGGATGTACGCATCCACCGCCGCCTTCTCGCCCCGCACCTTCGAGCTCTGCCAGAGCTGCAGCGCGCCCAGCTGCGCGATCCCGTACTCGATGTAGTACATCGGGTGGCTGTACAGGTGGCTCTGCCGCTGCCACCACCACTTCCGCTCCGTCTCCAGCCCCTCCCACGAAACCCCCCGGCCGAAGCGGCCATCCAGCTCCAGCCAGTACGCGCACCGCTGCTCGTGCGTGTGCCCCGGGTTCGCATACACCCAGTGCTGGAACGCGTCGATCGTCGCGATCCACGCCAGCAGCGTCACCGAGTCCTCGATGTGCTCGTGCCGCGCCCGCCGAAGTTCCTCCGAGCCCTCCCTGTAGAACGCACCGGGCGCGCCCCAGTGCGGCATGCTCAGGTGCTCCATCGACATGCTCGCCACTTCCGCGAACTCGATGGGCGAGTGCCGGTAGTCCACGATCGGCTCATTGGCACACAGCATCGAGTGGAACGCGTGCCCGGCCTCGTGCAGCATCGTCATCGCGTCATCGTGCAGCCCCGCCGCGTTCATGAAGATGAACGGCCGCCGCGTCCGGTCACGCATGTACTGATACCCGCCCGGCCGCTTGCCGCGCCGCGAGTCCAGATCCAGGAAATCGGTCTTGCAGGTCTTCCCGCCCTCGCCCGCACCGGCGGTCATCCGCCCGAGCATCTCCGCAAGCCGCGGATCCAGCGACTTCACCGTCGCCATGGACTTGGCCACAAGCTCCGCTCCTCCCTCAAACGGCCGCAGCCGCTCGCGCCCGTGCTCATCAACGCCAAGGTCCCACGGCCGCAGCGTGTCGATCCCCAGTGCGCTCCGCCGCGCCTCACTCCGCCGGCGCACAAACGGCACCACGTACCGCTCGACCGCCCGCCAGAACTCGCGGCAATCACCCGGCGTGTAATCAAACCGGCTCTTCTCGCTGAACGCATACTTCACATACGCGCCCGAATCCGAATCGGTGCCGAAGCCCGCGTTCCGCGCCACCTGGTCGCGCAGCGCCACCATCTTGTCGTACAGATCATCGAGCTTCTCCCGGTCCTGCAGCCGGCGCTCCATCGTCGCCCGCCACGCCCGCTCCCGCAGCGCGCGATCCGTCGAGAGGTCAAACTCCTTCATCTGCGGGAGCGTCCGCTCCTTCCCCTCAAAGAACACCGTCTGCGCCCCGGCGATCTTCCCGAACTGCTGCGACAGCTTCGACAGCTCCGTATGCAGCGGCACGTTCTCCTCGCGGAAGATCTCCACCTGCGTCCGCTTGGTCCGCAGCATCACGTCATACCGCTTGTGATCCAGCGGAAACCGGTCCGCCATCGCGACCAGCATCCGGTCAAGGTCGAACTCCGACTGCTGCAGCTTGGGCGCGACCTCCTCGAGGTACTTGCCGAACGCCGCCTCCACATCCTTGTTCTCGGTGTCGCACGATGTCGCGATGTACAGCTCGGCCCGCGCCTCAGCGCACGCCGCGTCCAGCTCGGAACGATCGAGGATCCACCGCTCCAGCTCCTCCTTCGAGGCGATCTGCCGCGACAGCAGGTCCGCGACAAACGGCTCGATCCCCGCCCACGCGGTCCCGTCAAACGACTTGGTCAGAAACGTCTCGGCTGTGATCATGTGCGGAGCGTACTGGCAACCGGCCGCCGCGGCCAGTCCCCGGCCGCTCAGAACACCCCAAAAAGCACGAAGCCCGGCCGAACGGGCCGGGCTCCGAGGTTGTGCTGCAAGTGTGAATCGCCCTGACAATCGCTCAGCGCATCAGCCGCTTGAGCATCTCATCCTGCTCGCGGAACCACTCGTCATCCGTGCCATACATCCAAGCGAAGTTGGGGTTCCCGCTGAACAACCGCTTCAACTCCGCCAGGTGCCTGCGGGCGATGCCCACCTCGGCGCCCCGGCGCTGGCGATCCTGGATCCCCGCCGCGACCTGCACGGTCCGGGTGAACTTCTCATAGGCGACCTGCCACTGCTTGTCCGCCTTGTCATTGTCCCGCATGTTTTTGTCGATGAAGTCCGTCGCCTGCTTCCCGGCCCAGACGTACTCCTCATACCCCATCGCCCGCGCCACCTCATCGGGCGTGGCAGCGATCGCCTTTCCGAGGCCGAACTTCACCGCGACGTTGGCCGTCAACGTCAGAACCTCACCGACGGGGTTGATGATGTGCTCGCCGCTGGTCACATCCTGGAACCAGGTCACCTGACCGGTCCGCTCATCGATCGAAGCGCTCAGCGGCTCCTGGATCTGCATCGACCGCATGATCTTCGGATCCTTCTTGCCCTTGCGAGAAGCCTCCTCCATCTGCAGCAGCACCATCTCAAGCTGCATGCCCTTGATCGCGTTCAGCCGGCCCGAGAAGCCCGTGCACGCGCCGATGTTCCCCTCGGGAAGGAAGTAGAACTCCTCCAGAACCCACGGGCTCATCGCCGCGGCGGAAATCGCCGACTCGATCCACCCCACCGTGCGGAAGCGCGGCTTGTACTCCTTCTCGTACACCTCGATGAACTTCTCCAGTTCGGCCAGGAGGCCGCCGCCCGAGTTCACCCGGACGATCACATCCGTGACCCCGTCCTTCTCCAGAATCGGGATCACGCGCTTCCACGCATCCGCGCTGATCTGGATCCCCACCGTGGTGTCGATCTCACCCTGCCACGCGCTGGGCGGGCCGAAGTTCAGGATCGCGATCCGCCGGACGCCATCGGCCCCGGGCTGCTTGGCCGCGCCGCTTGACTCCGCGGGCTTCGGCGCGGTCGCCGCCGGCGCGCTCTCCTCATCCTTCTCGATCTTCACGATCTGGTCCATCGTGAAGAACTGTTCCTGCTCGATGCTGCCGACCTTGACCTTGAAGTACACGAAGCCGTCGCCCTCGCGAACGACCTCGCCCTCCAGCACGCGACCATCCTTCAAGTGCAGCTTGTCGGCGATGGCGCTGGTCGCCATGGCGAACAAGGCGCACGCACCGGCCAGGGCCAGCATCATGTTCTTCATCGTGTTGCGGATCCGGATCATGGTTCCCTCATTGAATCAGTTGTGTTCACACGTGCACAGTCATCGCTACGCCCGACCAATCCGGCCATCAGGGAGGGCCATCCAGCCGCTGCGCCTGCTCGATGCGGTCGATCATGATGTCGATCGTCTGCAGGTCGATCTGCGGAATCCGGCGCGGGTCCAGAGACTCGCGATACCGGTTGAAGATCCCGCGGATCTCGCGGAGGAGGTTCTTCTGCTGCGTACGGGCCGCCGTGCGCTCGCGATACTCACCCGGCGCACGCACTTCAACGTTGCCGAACTGCTGGGCCAGGCGGCGCAGGTTCGACTCCGCCCGGTCCACCTCTTCACCCCAACTCTTCAGGATGTCATTCCCGCGGCCCTTCACCTCGACATAGTCGCGCGTGAAACCCAGGCGATACATCAACTCGCGGATGTCCGTTGCCGTCCCCTTCGAGAAGCCGATTCGCTCCGCCACCACGCTCGTCAGCGTCAGGACATCATCGCCCTGGTACCGGATCAGGGCATCGAGTCCGTCTCGACGCTCCCCTTCGCCGTCATCGGTCAGCAGGAACTCATCCGCCGACTCCGGCAACCGCTCCAGGAACTCCGCCTTGCCGCCCACCATGCGGTACGAAAGCACATAGTCGATGCGGGCCATGGCGCGGATGATCCGCGGGTCGTGCCCACCCTTCTCGGCGAGGCCCTCGGCCCGCTTCTGCCGGAGCGAGTACTGCTTCTCCTGGGCGACCTTGTCGCCCACGCCGTCGAGCATGTGATCCAAACCACCGACACCCCCGTGCATCGCACCGGGCGCGAAGTACAGTTCCGGGCAGATGAACGGCAGGAACGCCGCCGGACCCAGCGCCTTCTTGATGTACCCGACCAGCCGCGGCTTCTTCGTCCACTCCACATCATCGCGGACTCGATCGGTGATCAGCACGCTGATCTGACGGGCCGTTTCCAACTGATCGAACGAACCGGGGTCGTACAGGAACTTCGGCCGCCCACGCTGATCAAACTCCTCGAACGGGTGGTCAAACTCCAGCACCAGCACATCCGGCTGGTGCGACTTCACATCATCCATCACGCGGATCATCGAGGTAGCGCAGACATTCCGGCCGAACTCGCCGTTCATCCGGATCACATAGACCTTCGGCGCGCCCTCTTCGTGCTTCGTGTCCTGCTTCGCCGCGGGCTTCCGCACATCGGTCGGCTTGGTCGTCGCCGGGGCAGAG
Organism: Planctomycetota bacterium; assembly: GCA_023432465.1. Classification (GTDB taxonomy): domain Bacteria; phylum Planctomycetota; class Phycisphaerae; order Phycisphaerales; family UBA1924; genus JAHBXL01. Next base: position 20,390 of record JAEYUO010000073.1, read on the forward strand.
CCGTCCAGCGGAGCCCCCGCGCCCTTCTGGATCGCCAGGATCTCGCTCTTCTGGTACACCGTCTCCGCGCTCATCCCCGCGATCGACACCTTCACCTTCACCGTCGTGTCCGTCTCCTCGACGATCTCACACTCCACGCGGTTGCCGTTCTTGAAGATGATCACATCCTTCGACGCGACCTTCGCCTCTTCGCCGGCCTTGTCGGCAGTCTTGGGCGCGCCCGACTGTGCCGCCGCCATCGGCAGGCCCATCCCCAGCGCCAGCATCCCGACCGCCGCGGCCTTCAGAAACATGTGATTCACCTTCATGCGTCGCACTCCACTTGCTCGCGGCCCGGATCCCGGCCTCGCGGCCGACCATCGCCACTCTCAGGTTCTTCGCACACTCACGCCGACCCGGAAACAGGCCGCCGTCCACCACCCCGTACCACTTTAGACGCCCATCCTCCCCGCAAGTTCCATCGCTTCCGCCTTGGTCCGCACCCGTCCCTCCAGTTGAGCATCGGTCACCCCATCCAGGATCCTCTTGAACGCTGGCCCTGGCCGAAGCCCCATCGCGATCAGGTCCTCCCCCGTCACCAGCGGCTGCGGGCTGATCCCGATCCCATCCGCCTCTAAACCCTTGACTTCACCAGAGATACGCTTCGCCGCCGCGGCATCCACCGCCCCCAGAAGCCCCAAGGCCTGCGCAAACATGGCCCTTGCCGCCAATCGCTTCCGTCGGGCCACACCTATCATACCCCAGTCCCGCACAAAAGCCGAGTATATTTCCAAAACGTCCGAGAACTCCGTTGATTCCTCGTTGCTCAGGCACAGGGCGCCCCGCCATCGCGCCCGGACCTCCGCGATCTGTCGCTCATCCAACCCCGCCCCGCCCGCACCCATCCTTTCTATACACCACGCCGCGAGAACACTCCCCACAATCGGGGTAGATGCATCCTGTCTTACCACGGCACTCAGCGAGCCCGGCCCCCTCGCTTCTTCCTGAAGAACCGGGGCATCCAAGCCCAGCCGCTCGATCAACTCGACCGCGCGCATCCGACACACCGCGGATGGATGCAGCAGCATCCGACGCATCTCCTCCCCGATGCGCTCGCGCGAAACCCCTCGGAGCTCCGCCGCGTGCCGCGAGATCGCGGCGGCCGTTCCCGGCTCGATCATGAACCCCAGCCGCGCCGCGAACCGCACCGCGCGAAGCGCCCGCAGATGATCCTCCGCGAGCCGCTTCTCCGGCTCGCCGACCGCGCGGATCACCCTCGCGGCCAGATCCTGCTGCCCGCCGACAAAGTCGATCACGCGCCCCGGCGTTCCCGGCTCAAGCAGCGGATCGAGGAACAACGCGTTGATCGTGAAATCCCGCCGCTTGGCATCCTCCTCCGGCGTCGAAAAATGCACGCTGTCCGGCCGCCGCGCATCGCTGTACGGCCCATCGGACCGGAACGTCGCGACCTCGATCACCGCCCGCTCCGTGCCGATCTTTTCATACACCAGCACCACGCCGAACGCCGCGCCGACCTCCGCGGTCTTGGGGAACAACTCCCGCACCCGAGCGGGCACGGCATCCGTCGCGACATCGAAATCGGTCGGCCGCAGGCTCAGCAGCTCATCGCGAACGCACCCGCCGGCGAAGTACGCCACATGCCCCGCCTGGCGCAGCACGCGCACGATCGCCGTTGCGGCTTCGCGGGCAAGGACAGGATCGGCGGCACGGGCCATGCATGAAGGATAGTGGGAAGCCGGTTCCCGCGCCCGCATTGCCCGGCATATGCCGGGCCGCGCTGTGGTAAAGTGAGCAGCATGTCACGCTACGACCAGTTCCACGCCTTCCGCACCCGCCTCAACAACCGCATCCTCGGCCCCGGCAAGCCCGAGGGCCAGGGCGGCGGATCGACGCTCGTCACCAAGCGCTTCTTCGCGCTCGATGACCAGACCTACCGCGACACCTCGGCCGACGGCGGCCTCGACAAACCAACCAAGGAACTGCTCGGCCTCACCGCCTCCGCCGTCCTCCGCTGCGACGACTGCATCGCCTACCACATCGACCAGTGCGTCGCCGCGGGCTGCACCGACCGGCAGATCTGGGAAGCGCTCGATGTCGCGCTGATCGTCGGCGGGTCGATCGTCATCCCACATCTCCGCCGCGGCGTGGAGTTTCTGGATGAGTGCCGGGCGAGGGGCTGAGCCGCGCGGGCACCGAAAGCACAAACATCTACTGGAGTACACAATGGCCTTCGACGACATGGATTTCGATCTTGCCGAGCCTGCCAGTGCCGCGGCCGCAAAGCACGTCATTCGAGGCACGCGCCTGCACGATGCTTGGAGGGATGTTGTCAAGGCAGCTGAGCAGGCGATCGGCCCGCAAGTCGCCAAGAAAGCACTCGCATTACCGATCGAGGAAGGCCTCGCCACCTGCACTGCCGAGTACGCCTCACTCCTGCGGCGCGATAACCAGGGTCCAGCCAAAGGTGTCAACGGCCTCTGGTTCGGACTCGCCGAGATGATGCCGAGCGACAACCTCGACGACACAATCTGGACACCCTACATCAGCGGCAGCACGGAGTTCGACCCCAAGAATCGAGACTGGCCCTGTGGCCCGGCGTGGTTCCCGGAAGACCGCTGGGCGGTCAATGAGCCGATGGTCATCCTGTCCCACCTGCGTTCGAAGCACAAACAGCGGCACTGGTACATTGAGGTCTGTCTCATCGAACCTCTTCATCGTCTCTACATTTCAACTTTCGCCCGCGCATGCCCGCGGGACATCCTGCTCGGGGAAGCCCAGTCCCGCGGCATCGGGTGCGGATTCGATGAAGGAGACCTGCTCACCATCGGCACAGTCGATGCCGAAGGCTTCACTCCGATGAAGGCGCTCTGACGTTGTCGCACGCGACTCTACTTCCGCCTCGCCACCATCACGCCCTCCCGGCTCGGCACCGCCGCGGCCTCAAACTCCGCATCCCCCGCCACCATCCGGTTGAACCGGTCCGCCGCATCGCGTGAGTCCTTCGCCTCTCCCGGCGCAGGCGAGTCATCAATCCACCAGTTCCCCGATCCCAGCACGTTGTCGGCGATCAGCAATCCGCCGCGGCCGATCAGCGGCCGCGCCAGCCGGAAGTACTCCGGGTACTCCGTCTTGATCGCGTCGAAGAACGCGACATCGAAGCTCCCCGGCCCGAACTCGCGGGCAAGCTCCTGCAGCGCATCGATCCCCGGCGTCCGCCGGATCTCCACCCGATCGGCAACACCTGCCGCGGCGAACATTCGCTGGGCAAAGTCCGCGTGCTTGGCTTCCGGTTCGACCGTGATCAGCTTCCCGCCCTTGGGCAGCGCGCGGGCCAGCCAGATGCCCGAGTACCCCGCGAGCGTCCCGAGCTCGAGCACCCGCCCCGTCGCCCCCGGCCGCGTCGTCGCCATGAGCGTCAGGATGTGCAGCAGCCGCCCGACATCGGCCGACACCGCGATCGCCGGTATCCCGGCCTGAACTGCCGCGGGCATCAGCCCCTCGAGCACGGCATCCTGCTTCCCGAACACCTCGCGCAGGTATGCGTTGGTGTTGTCCCAGCGTTGAGGGGTCATATCCATGGAGCAGCGTAGCTGCAGACCGAAAGAGCAGCAGATCAGCAAAGCAGCAGAACAGCAAAATCGAACCGCCGTGCTTTCGATAGACTCCCCCCATGTCCCGCACCATCGCCCGCCTGCTGCTGAGCATGCTCCTCATGCCGCTCATGGCGGTCGTGTACATCACCGGCATCATCCTCGCCAGCGAGTTCGGATCCTTCCGTGACTGGCAGGAGTGCCTCGTCGGCGCGACCGCGACCGCCGTGGTCGCCGCGGCCTACTGGCTCGCCGTTTGGCGGACCGCGGTGCGTTGGACCTTGGTCCGCATCCGTCACACCCTTCTCGCCGCAGTCACCTGCATCGTCGCCGGTGGTCTGATCGCCGCGCTGCTCAACCTGTTCATTCCCTACGAGGACTGGTTCAAGGCCTTCGTCGGCTCCGGCATCGCGATCCTCGGCTGGCTCATCGCCACCGTCTTCCTCTGGCGCGAGACTCCCATCGAGCGTGCTCAGCGCCTCGCCAAGCTCGGCGCGGGCAACGTCGCCTGCCCCGCCTGCGGCTACAACCTCACCGGCCTCAAGACCACCACCTGCCCCGAGTGCGGCGCATCGTTCAGCATCCAGGAACTCGTCGCCGCGGCCAAGGGCATCGGCGAACTTGAAGGCTGACGCCGCCGCGTCTCCCCGTCTTCATTTGCTGCTTTGCTGATTTGTTGCTTTGCTGCTTTCGATCCTGCCGCCGTTTCCGGCCACGACCGCCGCCGGAATCGCATCCAACGCGCCCGCTTCAATCGCCGCCCGCGTCTCCTCCGGCACCACCATCTCCCCATCCGCGGCCGGCGCATGCCCACATTCCGGGCACTTCGTCCCGGCAGGCAGCCCCGCGCGCGAGTACCCGCACTCCGGGCACTTCGCGAGCCTCGCCCGCTTCGCATCTCCGCGGGTCAGCAGCCACTGCACCGCGAGCATCACCAGCGCGCCCGCGACCGCGATCAGCCCGCTCCCCCACTGCGCGGCCGACAGCGACTGCCACCCCAGCGCCGTCTGCCCCAGGCTCACCATGAACGGCTGGAGCTGGATCACCCCGCTCGACACCGCGACCCCCAGCCGCGCGATCGAGATGTAGTAGAACACGTGCCCCAGCGCGATCCCGATGATCGCCGACACCAGCAGCAGCACGATCTGGTTCGTCGGCAGCTCCAGCACCGTCAGGCCGCGTTCCTCGCCCAGCCCGAGCATCAGGAGCACCATCGCCCCGGCGGTGTACTGCGAGATCACCGCGAACGCCGTCACCGGGTGATACCCGTGCATGTAGTGCCGCACCGCCAGCCCGTACGCCGCGAAGAAGAACCCGCTCGCGATCGCCAGCATGACGCCCCACGCCTGATCTCCCCGCGGCAGGCCATGGCCGAAGTAGATCGTCCCGCCCACCCCGATCGCCACCATCGCCATCCCCGCCCACATCCGCGGGTCGCGCAGCAGCCGCCGCTCCGATGGGAACAGCAGGTACGCACCGATCGCGACAAAGATGATCTGCGTCCGCAGGCCGAACGTCGCCGTCGCCGGATCGATCTTGTAGAACGACCACGCGAACGCCACCTGCCCGATCGCGTTCACGATCGAGGGCACGAGCGACTTTCGCCAGATGCCCGCGGGCAATCCGCCGCGATACAGACCCCAGAACACCACCGGCATCCACAGGAACGCGCTGAACCCGTAGCGCCACCCGTTGGAAGTCCAGATGTCGATCGAGTCGGCGAAGTGCCGGATGAAGAGCGGGACGCTCGACCACCCCACCAGCGTCAAGATGATCGTGATCGCGCCCATAAACGGCGACAGACCCGCGGCTGTCTGGGTCTTGATCGGATCTTTGGCGGCAGTCGTCACGGTGCGCAGGGTAGGCGATGGCGCGGAATGCCCAACCCGTGCATGCCTCGATGTTCACCGCCGCGGCGTTCTCCGCACGCGGTGGTAAACTCTGCCGTGCAGACTCCTGCATGACGGGCGATATCTGCAATCATCCCTCACCGACTCCGAACGAATAGTCGCCTTCCACTTCCGGTCCGTGCCCCGCCGCCGCCTTGCGTTCCGTGCCTGATGCCTCTTCTTCCGTGTCGATCCGTCGCCTGACTTTCGTCGCCGCGCCCCCCGCTCATGAGCGCAGAAGACACCATCTCCCTCACTCGCACGACCGACCTGGCTTTCGGCGAGCCGGGGCAGATGGTCACGATTCCGCGCCAGGTCGGTTCGGTCCGGCTTGAACGGCAGATCGGCCAGGGCGCTATGGGCGTGGTCTGGCTCGGCACCGATGAGCTGCTCCATCGCAAGGTCGCCGTCAAGTTCCTGCTGCAGGCCGTCCAGGGCCCGGATGACCCGCGCCTCCTCGCATTCCTTGAAGGTGCCCGCGCTGCCGCCGCGCTCCGCCACGGGAACCTCACCAACATCCTCCACGCCGCAACGGTCGAGACCATCCCGTTCCTCGTGATGGAGTTCATCGACGGCCCATCGCTTTCGTCCCTGATCCGCACGACCGACCCGCTCGCGCCCGCAGAGCTGCTCGCCGTCATGACCGATGTGTGCAGCGCGGTCGGCCACCTCCACGACCAGCACCGCATCCACCGCGACATCAAGCCCTCCAACATCCTCATCGATCGCGATGGCAACGCCTTTGTCACCGATTTCGGCCTCTCGCGCGAGCTCTCCGCCCGCCCCGGCGTGCTCAAGGAGGGCGGCGCATCCATCGCCGGAACGCCGGCATATATGGCCCCGGAGATGTTCGAGGGCCAGATCTCCGCGAAATCCGACGTCTACGCCCTCGGCATCACCGCCTTCGAGCTCCTCCTGGGCGAGGCCCCTTTTGCCGGCTCTCTCGATGAGGTCCGTGCCCGTCACACGAGCGAAGCGCCCCCGATCGACCGTCTCCTCGCCCGCGGCGTCTCGCAGCCCCTCGCCGAGGCGATCGAACGCGCGCTTAACAAGTCCCCGGTGTTCCGCCACAAGTCTCCCGCCCACTTCATCGCCGCGATCGAGTCCGCGTGCGGCGGACCCCAGATGATCTCCCGCGGCCGACAGGCCCTCTTCGACCGTCTGCTGCGCATGAGCAACGCCGCGGCGACGGGCATCACCGAAACCAATGACCCCGCGCTGCACGGCGCTCCCCCGCTTACACCCGGTCAGACCTACTACGACCGCCTCACCGTCATCGCCGAGCAGAAGCGCAAGGAAGACTCCGACCTCGAACTCGCCGCCCGCACCGAGCGCCCCCCAGCACCCGTCGCCGCGCCGCCCCCCACCCTGGCCGACCCCGTTCTCTTCGGACCGCAAGACCCCGACTACCCCGTCTGGCCCATGGTCACGGGTCTCACGCTCACCGCTCTTGGCGGTCTGCAGGCCATCATCGGACCCGTCGCGCTCATCGGGCTGGTCACGCGACACACCGGTGGGCCTTTCGCCTCGCCTCGCCCGGACTTCGAGCCCAACGCATTGTGGAAAACTTTGGGCTGGTCGAGCACCACCCTCGCCTTTGTCTTCGGTGTCGCGCTCATCATCGCCGGTGTCGGCTTCATGCTCCAGCGCCGGTGGAGCATCCACCTCGCCCGAACATGGGGATGGTCCAAGCTCGTTTTCGCCTGCCTCGTTGCCGTGTTGGTGTACCTCGCAGCCGGGCATGCAGCGCCCGCCGATGGCGCAGGCGTTATCGCTCTGGCCGCGTTCGCGTGGGAAGCGCTTCTCCCGGGGTTGCTTCTCGCATGGCTCGCAACCCCGGCCGCACGAAGGCAAACCGAAGCCTGGAAGTGATGGCATCGCCTCAAGTGGCCATATGTGGCCGACGCGATCATGTGGCGATCTTTCGCGATCTGTGCGCGATCACGATGCGATCCCAAGCGTGTCTTCGATGGTGTACCAACCCGGGCCACGTTGCGACAACCACTTCGCCGCGCGGATCGCACCGAGCGCAAACAGGTCGCGCGTCGTCGCGCGATGTGTGAGTTCGATGTACTCACCCGGCCCCGCGAAGCGCACGGTGTGCTCGCCGATCACATCGCCGCCGCGGATCGAGACGACCTGATCGTCGCGCAGTTCGTGCCCCGCGCTGCGCACCGCGCCCGCAAGCCGGATCGCCGTACCCGAGGGCGCATCCTTCTTCCGGTTATGGTGCGCCTCGACGATCGAGCACTCGAATCCAGGTCCGAGAGCGCGAGCGAGCTCAGAAATTATTTTTGCCGCCACCGCCACCCCCAATGACGTGTTCGGCGCAAGCAGCACCGGGCACACCGCCGCCGTCTCGCGCAATGCCGCGATCGTCCGTTCGCTCAGCCCCGTCGTTCCCACGAGCAGCGCGCACCGTGCGCCGCGGGCGAGCGCGGCCGCGTGCATCGCGCCCTCATCCGAAGAGAAATCAATCAAAACCCCCTGAAAACCGGCCATATCTGAATCGTTCGGCGCGATCGCGATGCGCACACCCGGCGCGCCCGACTCCGTGCCGAGCCTTGGCGAGCCCGCGCGTGCAACCGCGCCGACGATGCGGACCGACGGGTCCTCGGACGCCAGCGCAACGATCCTCGCGCCCATCCGGCCGGTCGCACCATGAACGATCAACGATGTGGATGACTTGACCATCGACTTGCATTCTCCTGCGCGAGCAGTGTATCGTGCGCAAGGATTGCTCAAGCACCGGGCTTGTTCATTCCGATAGTCGGTTGTCCCATTCGGCGGCGCACGACAGCAAAGTGGTGCTTCAGAGCCGCTCGAGTCTTTCAACGCTCCGCACGGAGCCCGAGGAGTTCATCATGGCCAAGAAGGCAAAGAAGAAGGCTGCGAAGAAGGCTGGCAAGAAGAAGGCTGCGAAGAAGGCTCGTCGCTAAGGCCTAAAGCCCCAAGCGTTCGAGACCCAACCTCTACAACATCTACTCACCCACTGTTTCGTCAATAACCGTCGCGCAAGCGGCACACTGAATCGCGGAACGGGGCCTTTTGGAGCGTGTCGCTCCGGCCCCCTTGAAGCACCACTCGAAGCACATCGGGGTTGGGGCGCCCCGCCCCGCCCCCCCCGGGCTTCCAATTTCAGCCGACATGAGACGCGAGGACGCCCGCGATGGCGGAGAGACAGGAACGGGCGGCGATCGTGACCGGCGCCGGCACGGGCATCGGGCAGGCGATCGCGCTTAAGCTGGCCGAGGCCGGCATCCGGGTGATGGTCGTCGGACGGCGGCAGCAGCCGCTCGATGACACCATCGGCCGGGCGCCTGAAGGCAGCACGGTCTCGGCGCTTTCCGCCGACGTCGCCGATGCTGCGGACCGCGAGCGGATCGTCGAAGCGACGCTCGACCGCTTCGGGCGCATCGACATCCTGGTCAATAACGCAGGCACGCATATTCGGGGTACGATCGACGACACCACCTTTCAGATGCTCGAAAAGCAGCTCCACGAGAAGCTGTTCGGCTTCCTTGGCATGATCCAGGCGGTCGTG
>JAEYUO010000084.1 GCA_023432465.1 Planctomycetota bacterium
CCCCCACGCCCCCCGCTGCTCCATCGCCGCCGAGGCGTTCGAGTTCGACCTGCACGGGCACGGCATCGCGCACGAACGCAAGGCGGGGCGAATCCACCTCGCGCACGGCCAGGTCGGCGAGGGCGTCGCTCGCGCCCAGCGCGACGGCGAAGACCGGCACCCGCTCCTGTTCCAGCCTGCGCATGACGGTGCGGGTCGGCTCGTCCGCGCTGCGGCCATCGGAGAGGATGATCACGCCGGAGACAGGCCTTGCCGCGGCGCGGCGCAGCCCCTGCTCCAGCGCGCGGCCGATGCTGGTCCGCCGTCCGGTGGGTTCGCCGAGCGCAATGCCCGGGAGGGGCGTCTCGCCGGTCGCCGCGGGAAGCTCGAACGCACCGGAATCAAACCCGAGCCACACGACGACACGGTCCTGGGCGAGCTGGGCAAGCTCGGGCTTGGCTGCCGCGAGCGCTGCGATGAGTTGGGACTCGCGCGTGGAACGCGCGCCATCCGGCCCGCCCGGTGCATCGCGGATCGTCATCGATGCCGAGCGATCCGCCAGGACCAGGACCCAATCCTTTTCTTCGGTCTCATTGGGCTTCACGAGGCGCGGCCCGGTCAGCAGCAGCACCAGCAGCACCAGCAGCGCGGAGCGGAGCGAGCCCAGGACGACTCGCGCAGCGCGGGAGCCCTCCATCCGTCGATACGCCCGCCACGCGAGGAAGGCGGCGACGAGCGTGACCAGCGCCCAGGCCCATGCGGGGATGGGCCGTTCGAAGCCGAACTCGACGCCGGCCATGCCAGGGGCGAGCGTGTCGAGATCGAGCAGCCAGCGAAGGGCGTTGTTCATGCCGCGGCCTCCTGTGCCGATATGCGCGGCATCCGGCTCTGGCCCGCGCTCACGACGGAGGCGTGGCTCGCCCATCGCGCCAGGATCAGCTCGATGAGCGCCATCGCCAGCACGGCGATGAGCAATGGGAGAGAAACCGGTGAGCCCTGCTCGGCGGATCCGATGGCCGCGGCCATTGCGCTGCGGACCGTGCCCGGTGTGCCGGGTGCGGGGGCTGCGCTGCCGCTGCGCGGGAGCCAGACGATCCTCTGGCCGGATGCCACATCGCCGGATTCGCCGGTTGTCGCGCTGCCGAGCCAGGCCTGCAGCGCATCGCGCGGCTGAGCCGATGTGCGCGTGCCGGCAGGGTCTGGGTTCACCGCGATCACCGACCGCCGCGTGCCCCGATCGTCGCGAGACTGCCACAGGCCGGCGCGGCGGATCGGTTCGCCGGCGAAGCCTTCATCATCGATGCGCACGGTGCGAGACGCATCGGCCCCGCCGAGTCGCACAAGCTCCGCCGCGCGGCGGCCAACCGCCGGGCGGTTGCCCGCAAGTGTCCACGTTGCGCCCCTGGCACGACCGACACCCTGCAGCACGAGTTCATTGAGCATCGGCACCATGAGCGGCTTGGTCGGCAGGTCCGTCCATTCCAGATCGAGCGCGGTCGCCATGTATGCGAGCATGCCGCGATTCTCGATCGCGGGCCTCGTCGTACCCTCGGCCTCCTCGCGCTGGCCCACACCGCCGACCCAGAGCAGGGGCGTGCCATCGGGCAGGGCGATGAGCGTCTGGCCGGGCAGCCCCGCCGCCGGGGTTCCGCTGCCTGCCGGGGCGGTTCCGGGCATCATCGGCAGCACACGCGACACGGTCACCGGGCGCAGCAGCTCGGTCAGTTCGCCCTCGATCAGCGAGAGCAGTCCGGCACCTGCGCCGCTTCCTGCGGTCGATGGCACCATCACCGGGCGCGATCCTTCGGCGCCCGACCCAAGGGACCGGACCTCGCGCGCGAGCGCAAAGCCGGGCTCGAGCACGCGGATCATCTCGTCTCCCCACAGGTGCACCGTCACACCCGGCGGCGGCAGGACCAGGGCAAGGCCCCCGCCGTCGATGAACAGCCGGATGCGAGCCCAGGAGCCTTCGGCGAGCAAGTCCGGCCGCGGCAGAACGACGGCATCGAGCCCGGCGAGCCGGGCCGCATCCATGGATGCGGGCTCGATCATCACGACTTCCACGCCGCCGCCCGCGGCCGCGCCCTCGGCGCGGGGCGCCAGCGCCAGCCGAACCCACGCCGCGCTGTCGAGCCGATCGACACTCCCCGCGCGGCCGAAGCGCGTCGGCGCAACGATCCCGACTCGGAGTGAATCGCGAATCTCGACGGGGCGTCGCCAGGTGTTGTCGGCATCAAGGGCATCGCGGTCGATCGAGACGGTGATGACCGCCGCGGTTGCACGGGCCGAGCTTGCATCCGTGCCCGCGCCCGATGGAATCGGCGGGAGCGCTACCGCGACCATCGCCGCTTCCTGCCCCGGCGCCCAGCGCACGACCGCGCGGGATTCCGCGGCATCGGAGACATCGGCCTCGGGCGCGGTGATCCGCGCGCGAACCACGGTTGCCGCGGCGGAATCGGAGCCCGGGCCGGAGCGCCGCAGCATGATCCGCACCTGCTCTCCGGCACCTGCCGTATCGACACCGCTCGCACCGACCAGCACGGCGCGGAGCGGTTCAACACCGACGATCGCGACATTGCCCACGCCCTCGGGCGCGGGCTCCATGGCGAGCAGCGTCACGCCGCGGGGCAGCTTTGCGCCACCGGGCGAGGCTACGCCGGGAGATCCTGCCGCGCCCGCCGCAACTGCCCCCCCCGCTCCTCCCGCCCCCCCAGCTCCCGGGCCAAGGTCCGCCGAGCCTTCGAGGAAGTCTGAGAGAAGCACGACGTATGCGGCGCCCGTATCGGCACGGCTGCGGCCATCCTGATCTGGGGAGAGAGCCGCGGCGATGAGGCTCATCGCGCCGGCGACATCCGCCTTCGAGTCGGCGGGTTCGAGGCCGTCGAGCAGCGTGGCGATCGCGCCGGCATCCGGCGAGGCGGGGAGCACGAGGCCCTCGGCCGGGTGGGCGAGGGTGATGAGCGCGATGCGGTCGCCGCCGGAACCGGCCGCGCCCCCGACCCCCCCCAGCGGGCGGAGCGTTGCGAGCACCTCGCGTGCCGCTTCGATGTGGCGGGAGAGCGCGGTCTTGCCCGCATCGTCGGTTGCCTGCGCGGCGATGGAGTTGTCGATGACGATGAAGAAGGTGCGCGTGGTTCCGCCCGCGCCGCCGAGTGCGCCAAGCAGGGGCCGGCCGATCGCCAGGGCGAGGAGGGCCAGGAGCAGGCAGCGTGCCGCGAGGAGGAGCCACTTCTCCAGCAGCAGGCGCTTGCGCGTTCGGCGGAAGGCTTCCTCGAGGAAACGCATCGCGCCCCACATCACGGGCTTGCGCCGCCGATTCATCAGCAGGTGGATGATGATCGGGATCGCGATGCACGCGAGGCCGGCGGCGAGGAGGATGGGGTGGAGGAAGGTCATGCGGGAAGAGGCATCGGGTTTCGGGTTCCGGGTCTCGGGTTACGGGGAAGAGAAGAACTACCGTCGAGTCGACGATCGGCGTGAGCCTTTCGCCGGCTTTCGCTTCGGACGGTGCGGTTCATCCGGATCGAGTTCGGTGAGCGAATCGATCAGACGGTTCAACATCTGTCCCGTACGCTGCGCGAGGGTCCATACTGATCGCAGCGGCGCAGGATCCGCGACTTCGACGCGGACAGCGAGGATCAGGTGTGTTTCAAGCTCCATCAGCGAGCCGCGGGCATACGAGAGGTGTTTGACGTAGTCCCCACGATGGAGACGGCCATACCCCTCGGCGATGTTCGATGGGACTGAACCCGCCGCTCGATTGGCCTGGCTGATCAGCCCGAAACGCTCGACGGCCGGCCACTTCCGCGTGGCTTTATGTACGGCCTCGGCGAGATCCATGGACCGCTGCCAGACTTCCAGTTCGCGATAGGACTTCAAGGGCATCGCCAGGACTCCACTTCCACCCCGAACCACGCGCCGCCTTTCACCCGGAACCCAAGACCCGGAACCCGAGACCCGATGTCTCTACCCAAACTTACTCCTCTTGATCTCCGAGTTGCGCCGGGCCATGAACGCCGCCATCGGCGGGCCGAGCCAGTCGTGCGTGGAAACGAGCTGGTAATCGAAGCCCATGCTGCGGGTGATCTGCTCGATCTTGGCGAGGTGCTCGGCGAAGACCTGCTGGTAGGCCTTGCGGATCGCGCGCGGATCGACCTGCAGACGGCCCTCGCCCTCGAGCCCTTCGAATGGCGCGGTCTCGGACAGGTCGAAGTCGCGCTCGCGCTGATCGATGATCTGGAAGACGATCACATCGTGCCGTCTGTGGCGGATGCGGGCCAGCGCGGTGCGATACTCCTCCGGGTCGACGTACAGGTCGCTCACCAGCGCGATCAGGCAGCGGTTGGTCAGCTTGCCGAGCATCTGATCGATCACGCGCGGGAAGTTGGTCGCCTTGTCCACCGGCTGCACGCCGAGCGCGCCGACGATCTGCCGCCAGACGCCCTGCGCGCTCGACCGCTTGAGCATCGCCCGGACCTCATCGGCAAAGACGACCAGCCCGGTGCGGTCGCCCTGTGTGAGGGCCATGTACGACAGCGCAGCGCCGACGGCGGTGGCGTGGTCGAACTTGGTCCATTCCGGGCCGCCGCGGGGATTGGTCGTGCGGCCCTGGCCAGAGGCCTCGGCGAACATGCGCGAGCCGAAGGCCATCGACCCGGATGAATCGACCATCACGACCAGATCGAGGTTGGTCTCCTGTTGATACTGCTTCAGGTGCAGCTTGTCGGAGCGACCGAAGACCTTCCAGTCGAGGTGGCGGATGTCATCGCCCGCGACGTACGGCCGGTGCTGGGCGAACTCGACGGAAAACCCGTGGTACGGCGAGCGGTGCGCCCCGCTCATCACGCCCTCGACGATCATCTTGGCGCGGAGCTCGAGGGTGCCCAGACGGGCGAGCGTCTGGGGATGCAGATAAAGCTGGGCGTCCGCCTCCGGCAGACGCGCCAGCGTGGGGGATGACGTCGCGGCGGGGCTCCTCCGAGCACCGTCCGTGCCTCCCGGGGTGGCCGCGCCGGCAGCTCCATCTGCGGCGCGACTGTCCGAGGGGGGGCCAGCCTGACTCCCTGTGGCCTGCGACATCGTGGTGGATCGTACCGGGTCGGGGCGCGGAAGGTGCCGCCGCGAGGCATCAATAAGAGGATTGGCCGCAGATCAACGCGGATGGACGCAGGTTCGGAAGGAGCGGGGGAAGAAGGCGGCCACGGATGAACGCGGATGAAGACGGATCGGAGAGGGGAAGGGAGAAGGCGTTTACACAGATGGCCCAGATGGAAGACCCAGATGGGCACAGATGAAGACGGGGAAGATGATGGCAGAACGCTTCGGACACCATCCGCATCCCACGCGCCATCCTCTTATCTGGGTCCATCTGGGCAAATCTGTGGCTTGCCCATCCGCATGACTCGCAAGCCGACGTTACGATCTCGTCAGCATGGAACTGCTGGCCCTTGTTCCCATCCCGATGTTCTTCGTCGCCGCGGTGCTGTGCTTGGCGACGCTTCCCCGGGTGCATTTCAAAGAGCAGTGCACTGCATGCGGGTACTCCCGCGAAGGGCTCGACGGCAAACCGACGTGTCCGGAGTGTGGCCATGTCAATGACGCCGTCGTCGAACCATCCTTGATAAGTGTGGCTGCATCCCGCATGCATCAACGCCGGCTGGTGGCAGCCCCAATCATCCTCGGCCAGATAGGAGCGGCGGCAATGCTCCCCGCCGTCTTGACCCACGGCTCGATCGTCGGGGTGGCCGCGCTGGCGCTCTTGAGTGCGGCCGTTGCCTTCCCTGCGAGCCTGCTCGGCTTGCTCGCGGCTGGTCGCACCACGGTCGCCGCGGCGTGGACGATCAGTCTCATTGGGGGCTTTCCCACATTGGCGATCGGTAGCTACTCTGGCTTGAGTTACCTTGTCTCGCCCGATCCAACCTATGCCGGATTCAACTTCCTCGCAGTTATCTTCGCAGGATTGATCAGCTGTGGTCTCAGTGGATTGATCGGCTGCATTGCCGGGGCGATGCAGCATCACCGTCTGACGCAGTTGAAGCGACTCCGCTCTTGAACGGTTGCTCCGGCCAGCATTCAGTGTGAACCGCGAGTGGTGGTCTCGATACCGTGCCGCCGCATGCGCATCACCGCCCCGCCTCGCCCGCCAGCATCTCCACATACCGCATGATCGCCGCGGCATCGCGCGGTTAGGAACTCACCAGCGCAGAGATCAGCGCTCCCATCCCCTCACTGACTGCTCGGCAACAAGCAGCTGCCGAGGCTCGCCATCTCCATCCGGATCAAACCACAGCTCGGCTCGGACACGTCGTGTCGAGTTGAATCCCGTACGCAGGTTTGGCACAACAAGATCACTGCGAAAATAGAAGAGTGCAGTAGAGTCGGTCGACCATCCGACGCGCTCCGTGTCCGTCGAGTGCATATGCGGAGAGAGGGGCGATCCGCTCTCGTGATCAAAGAGCCGAATGCTTGTCATGCCGGGCTCGCCGGGATTCACCCAGCCCCAGCACACCAGCCCCGGATGGCTTTCAGTGGAGATGCTCAGCGATGCGCTGCTTTTGGTGGTGAGCCGCCCGGCCAGCAGTTGGGCGCAGGAACCGCGCTCCCGAATCTCCGAAGCACATTTGGAGATCTCATTGAGGTCAACGATCACAGCATCCAACTCCTGTTGTGTGCGGAATCGTGTGGGTGTGTTCTGCTGCTCCGAAACCAGAACCCAGCAACCAGGAGCGCCGATAAGAGCCTGGGATCGATAGAAGTTCACGACCTTGTACAACCCAATGGCCTTGGTCTCGCCGGATGAGTAGAACGATGCATCGGAAACTCCCCCGCCGAAATGGATTCTGGTCATGCATGAGCCGGGCCAAGCACCCATGCCTGCACTGGGCACCCATTCTCCCCGCTTCAACTCCCGCATGTAGGCAACAAGCTCGCCGATCTGGCGATCGATTGTCACCTGCCATTCGGGATCGGCGGCAAGCTGAGCAATGATCGCGTCCTTGTTCGCCGAGAGACTATCCGCGTCGTAGACCGGTGCGGTGATGCTCGGGCCAGGCGTCGGTGTCGGCGGTGGTCGCTTGGCCGGTTGGCCGGGTGTCGGGCAGCCGGCAAGAACGCAGAGTGTGACGATCGTTACCAACGACGTGACGAAGTGCTTCGCGTGAACTTTCATGGTGCTACTTCCCGACCTCCCCCGCCACCATCTCCACATACCGCATGATCGCCGCGGCATCGCGCTGCCCGCCCGTCTTCGCCGCCGCGGCGGCCTCATCCAGGTACCGCGCGATCGATGCAAGCCTTGCGCGATCCGCGGCCGCGCCCACCATCCACGCCCCCCGCATCGGCGGCGCGGCAAGGCTGGCGTAGGGCGGCACCGCGATGATGCCGCGATCGCGGGCTTCGCGATCCAGCCGCGCGACCAGTCGCAGCGTCAGGTTCTCTGATTCGAGTTTCCGCAGCGCCGCCCGCGCACGGTCCGCTGCAGCCGGGGCCGCATCGAGCGCTTGCGTCACGGCTTCCGATACGGTGCGCGACAGCGCTTCGCCTCCGCCAAGGAACTCCGCCGCGGCGGAAGAGATCGGCAACCCGCGCCACGCCAGCAGCCCCTCGCGCTTGGCGCGATGCTCAGGAACGCCCAGCGCGCGGAGCACGCGCATGTCCTCGATCGTCCCGCACAGCAGCCGCAGGTTTCGCAGCCGCGCTGCGATCGCCTCCGGGTCCTGCGCGGCGTTGGGCGATGCGCCGGTCCGCCGGGCATCCCCCGCGCGCGACCACGCCTCAAGGTATGCCGTGCGAAGCTCATCGATCCTCGCGACCACCGCCGCGGCCCGATTGCCTGTGAGATTCGTGATCGACTCCGCATCCCACGCCGGCAACGCAGGGTCCTTCGCCGCCGCCGCGCGGATCGCCGGTTCGCCCACGAACGGTTCCTGCAGTTCCATTGCCGCGGCGAAAGCCCGCAGGTCCAGCAGCGCGGCCTCCATTGTCGCGGGGCGCGACACTTCCTGCCCCAGCCTCGTGAGACGCGAGGACACCAGCCGCCACGTCGGCGATTGATCATCCCGGTGCTTGGTGAGCAATCCGTCCACCATCCGCAGCATCTTCAGGTCATCGAGCGAGCGGCGGTGCGCGGCGATCACACTCACGATCGCCGGCTGGCTCGAGGCCGATTCCGCCCGCGCGATCTCGGCGATCTGCGCGATGAGCTGCGATTCGGATTTCTTCGCCGCGGCGTCGAGCGCGCGGAAGCTCGTCCGCAGCGACTGCGCGACATCCGCATCGCTCCCGTGCAAAGCGCGCTCATTCAGTAGGTCGAGCGTCCGCTCCAGCGCGCGGATGGACTTCCGCGCGCGGTCCCGCGCGGGGCCGGGTTCGTCGAGGGCGGCCGCCGCGGCATCGGCCAGCGCGAGGCGGATGCCCTGGATGTCGCGGGTGCTCTGTCCTGCGCCGCCGGAGCCCGCCTGCAACGTGTCGGCCCAGGCGCACATCCGCGCGATGCTCGCCGCGAGCGACAGCGACTCCGCGGCTTCAATGTCGCGCGTGCTGGAAGCGAAGGCGCGGGTTGCGGAGTTGAGTCGTGCGAGGATGATGCCGCGCCGCGCTTCGGGGAACCACGCGGGCAGTGCGCCCGCGAAGACGGGTAGTGCGCCGGCGAGTGTGGCTCGGGCATCGTGCGCCGCACCGGCAAACGACCACGTCGCTTCGGCTTCTTCGATTGCGGCGAGCAGATCAAGCAGAGACACGCGGGTCGCATCGTCGATTGAGGCCGGGGGTGCGGCCTGCACACGCTCGCGAAGCTCCGCGGCGGAAGGCACGGGGCGGGATGGGTCTTGCGCGACCCACCCCGCGCTGAGCGCCGAGGCCGACGGCCGTGCAAACTCTGTGACGGGTGCAAACAGAGAGCGGAGCAGGACATCAAGCTCCGCGGCGGAGTCCGGCATCGCGCCCGCGCCTGTGCCGCTCAGTCCGAGGGCATCGACCGCGCGGATGTACGCCCGCAGGTCCGCCGCGGCATCGCCGCCGCCCGTTTGGCCCGCACGCACGGCGAGCTCGTTCATCCAGGCCATGTCCGCCAGGAGCGTCATGGCGCAGATGATGTGGATGGAACCAGGCTCGCCCAGTTGCTCGCCCTTGGAGATGAGCGCGAGGGTGAGCGCCTGCGTGCGGGCGCGGGCGGCCGCGCCGAGCTGGGATTCCGCGAGAGGTTCGTCGGAGTGCCCTGTTGTGGCTTTGGGCAGCGCGGCCTTCATGGCGCGCGTGGAATCGTTTGCTCCGGGCGCGGGTGGGCGCGGGGCATCGAGGTCGAGGCGTTGCGCGTGCGCAGCGACAGCGATGGTCAGAATGGCTGCCGCGCCTGCGAACATGCGATGACGCTGCCCGCTTCTCACTTCCCACTTCCCCCTTCCGACTTCCCACTGCGATACACCTTCTCGAGTGCCTCCACCATCCGCTCCGTGCTGAACTGCTCCGCGCACTCCGCGCATCCGCGCGCGGCCATCTCCGCGCGCTCGCGCGGGTGGTCAAACGCCCAACGTACTGCTTCGCGCAGCCTGGCGACATCCCCCGTCGGCACCAGCAGCCCTGTCTCGCGGTCGCGGACGACCTCCGGCGTCCCGTCGCAGTCGTACGCGATCGGGCACACCCCCGCGAGGAGCGCCTGCGGCACGGTCCGCGGCAGGCCTTCTCTGTATGAAGGATGGGCGAGCACATCCATCGCGCGCATGAGGCCGGGGATGCGATCGGGCGGGACGAGTCCGGTGATGATGAGCTGGGCGGAAGATGCGGCCGCGGGGTGCGTGTCGGCTTCCCACACGCCGATACACAGGCCGCGGGCCTTGTCGATCAGCCGCCTCCGCCACCACCCATCGCCGACCCACAGCAGCTTCCAGTTGGGATGTGCCTTGAGATCCGCCGCGAGCGCGTCGAGCACATCGTCGTGTCCTTTGTGCTGCGCCAGCCGCGCGACGGTGCCGATGACAAAGTCCCCCACGCGCAGGCCGAGCCGCGCCCGCACGCTCGCGCGGTCCTCGCCGGGCGCGGCGGTCAGGTATGGCCCGGTCTCCATGCCCGAATGCACCGTCACATATTGCTCGGGAGTGCCGATTCCTCGCGCCAGGAACTGCCGTGTCATTGCATCCGCGACGCTGACGATCACATGACAGTATTGTGCCGCATCTCGCTCCGCACTTCCATAAACAAGGTTCATCAGCCAGAGCTTGCACCGCTGAACGAGTCCGCCCTCGACCGGCATGAACGGCGGGCCGTGAATGGTGTGGACGACACGGATGCGGCCTTCGCGCCCGCCCTCCTTCCATGCCGCCATCCGCCCCAGCACACCCGCCTTGCTCGAGTGCGTGTGCACCACGTCCGGCTTGATCGTGCGGATCAGCTCGCGCATCTGGCCGACCGCACGAAGCTCCCGCCGCGGGCTCACCTCCCGCACCAGGTCCGGCACGACATGCGTCACGATTGGGTGGCACTGCCTTTGGTGGGCCGGCACTCCGTGCCGGCGATCAGTGGTTTCCTGATGCTCGCATCGCGCGTTGAACGCCTCCACCCGCGTCAGGAGCGATCCCTCCGGCCCGTAGATCGGCCCGAACGCCAGGTGCACCTCGTGCCCCATGCGGGCCTGCCCCTCGCACGAGAGAACCGTGTTCTCCTGCGAGCCGCCGAGGATCAAGCGTGTGCTGATGTGGAGGATGCGCATGGTGAGGCCGATGGGGGTGCCGATGCCGCGGGCAGCTTAGCACCACACTCCGGGCACACGCTTGCGCCCGCTGGCAACCCCCGGAGGTCGTACTCACACGTGCGGCAGTGGCCGCGGGGAGCCCGGATGCCCCAGAACCCCGCGCACATCAGGCCGCCGCCCAGGGCGCCCACCATCCACCACGGGACCGAGGCCGAGACCGCCGACCCGTCATCGGTGTATCGCGGCAGCCATTCATACGGCGTGAACGCGGCATCGTGTCGGGAGAACCGCGGAAGCACCTGTACATGCGCGGCGCTTCTCGTTGTCGCCCCCGAACTCCACGATCCGAACACCCCGCCCGGGAGCAGCGCGGGTTGCCAACTGCCGGGCATCCAGACATACCGCACCACGCCGCGCTCGAAGTACACGCGGTTGTCCCTCGTCGCACCAAGGTCGAGCACATAAACCACGCGGAACTGGTTGGCGATCAACGCCGACAACGCGACGGCAACGAGAAGCACGCCGGTGCTAAACAGCACACGCCGCATGACCCTGCGAAACCCGGCGCCCATGGGGCCTCCAGTCTCACGCCGCACCCCGCCCTCCCGCCGCGCTCCCGATCACAGCCTACCGCAATCCGCGGCCCGGGAGGCGGAGGTTCCTCGGACAGAAACTTACTCCTCATTCACAACAATCGATGCGCCGACCTCCCCATACCGGATCCACTCCAGGCACAGCCCGTGCGCCGGCAGCGTCGAGCCCGCCAGTCGCCGGTTGCCGGTGCGCAGCGCTTCGCGCACTCGCTCCGGAGAGCACCGGCCCTTGCCCGCTTCGATGAGCGTTCCCGCGATGATCCGCACCATGTTCCACAGAAACCCGTTTCCCCACACGCGGATCACCAGCTTCTGCACCGGGCCATCGGCCTCACCGGTCAGGCCACCCTGCCGCGGCCACACCACCGGCGCGTTTGGGTCTTCTGTCCCGATCCCTTGATCCCCCGATCCCTCGATCCCTTCCTCAAGCACTTCACACCCAAACACCGTGCGCACCGTCGTCAGCCGTCCGTGACCGGCAGCGGCAAACGCCTTGAAGTCGTGCGTCCCCACGATTTCCGCCGCGGCGGCGCGCATGGCCTCGACATCCATGCGCTGCCAGAAGTGCATCGCCGTCCGTCGCGGCCAGAGCGGCCGATGATCCGAGCACCACAGCGTGTACGTGTACCCCTTCGAGACCGCGCCCATGATCGGATTGAACTCATCGGGCACGACTTCGATCGACCGCACCAGAACATCATCCGGCAGCCGCGCGTTAACTGCGCGCATGAGCGGGAGCGTGCCGCGATCGGCGGGCCACCCACCCCCGCTCCGGCCCTGTCCGGATTCCAGCGTCAGGAACGATGCGACCTGGCCGCGGGCGTGCACGCCCGCATCCGTCCGGCTTGCGCCGGTGACGATGACCGGCTCGCGGACGACCTGTCGCACGGCCCGCTCGACGACGGACTGGACGGTGCGGAGTTCGCGGCGGGGACGATCATCCGGAACCGCATCAAGCTCTGGCGCAGCCTCCTCCCCCGTCCCCGACGGGGGAGGTGTCAGCGAAGCTGACGGAGGGGGTTCATTCAGTCCCACCTCCGCCTCCCACCCTGCCGGGTCGTGTTCCTTGAAGCCGTGCATGTGTGCCGGGACGGCATCGGCGTGCGGGAACTGCTTCTGCCACCCGCAGAACTCGGTCCCGTCATACGCGATGGTCAGCTTGTATCGCGGCACGGACCAACCTTAGCCGCGCCTGTGCACGATCCACCCGCCCGCCAGCGCCAGCGCGCCGCCGACGATCGGCGGGGTTGCGAACAGCAGGATCGCATCCGCGCCTCTGAAGAACCCCGCGATGAACAGGCCCGCGGCGATGGCGAGCACGCCGCCGACTCGCGGCCAAAGGACCGCCGCAAGCGCCACGGCGAGGCACCCGAGCACGATGCCGCCGCCATAGAACCAGGACTGGCCGCCCTCGGAGATCGCGACGCTCGCCGCGAACCACGACCAGAACGCGGCCCACGCGCCGACCAGCGCAGCACCCGACCAGCGGACGATGCGCGGGCCCATCGGAACAGGGCGGGATTCGGGCAAACAGACAGGACTGACGGTTGTCGCGGCAAGCATGGTTTATCTCCGAGAGAGTTAGTATACGCTAACAGTTCTTCGGAAAGTCTGCCATAGCGATTTCAGAAAACCAGACGCCGGGATCATGATTTTCGCCGAATCGTGCGCAACTATCTGTTGTTTCGGGACTTGCGACAGGCCAACCGAAGTTGTCAGCTTGGCTTTCGCGTGCTGCCGATCACGACAACCTGCTCGCCGGCGGGCTTGGTCGCCTGCGCACGCTGCTTCTCGAGCTCATCCTGATATGGCGCGATCTTCGCCGAGATCCGCCACCACCACAGCGCGACGGTCGTCGCCACGATGACCAGGAGCACGATGATGGTGATGATGAAGGGGACCATGCTCGGTCGAAAGCCTATGGCGACCGTGTGGAAGAGTCAGCCGGCCGGCTCCTCTTGGCCCACAGATTCGCACGCTGTTGGCAGAGCGTCATACGAAACGCGCAGCAAGTCTTGAAATTGCCCCAACTTGGTGATTGACACCGTGGGGCGCTCGCGGTAAAGGTGACAACCGGAGATGCCAACGCCGACGTGTTGTCGGCGGGCCGGAGCGATCGAGAGAGACCACTCCGAACATCCCGAGTGCGTTGTCCGACCAGCGTCAATCGCGGCGACAAAGCGTGCCAATCCCACGAACTCTGCCGCGAGCCCCGCGCGGTGGGACCATGACGACGCGCCCCATCGACACCCCTTTTTAAGGAGAGTGCAGATGTGTAGGTGCAAGTTCCTGTGTGGAGTTGCGGCCCTGATGTGTGCGGCATTGCCCGCGCTCGCGGGAGATCAGTTCCCGCCGCCTTGGCCGCGCACCGACCCGACGGGCGAGCCATTGCCCGATGTCACGTTCCAGTGCTGGACATTCCCCACGGCGGCCAGTCCGATCCCGCCCGACCCGGGATTCTGGAACCCGCACGGCCAGCCGTTTGGTCCGCGGATCGTTCCCGCGGATCCGAACACGCCTCCGATCTGGCTGCCGGAGTTTGGCGGGCGCGAGGGCGTGTGGTGCCTGAACCCCGGCGACATGATGGAGTTCGAGATCCCCAACTGGTTCATGCCGCCGCCGCACGAGAAGGAGATCTGGGTGCAGATCAAGCACCTCTTCGGCCCGCCGCGGGTCGAGGTCATCTATCCCGCCGGCACCGGCTTGTTGACGGTGCCCGCGCTTCCCGCCGGGGGCGGGCCGATCGATCCGCCCGGATCGGCGTGGATGGAGACCGCCTACTACACCATCCTGCCCTACTGCCCGGAGTTTGAGGTCATCAAGATCACGGCCCTGGAGCAGATGTACATCGATCAGGTGTGCATCGATACATACTGCCGGATCCCCGCGCCCGGCGCGGCAGCGTTGCTCGGCCTGGGTGGGCTGGTCGCGGCCCGCCGGCGGCGCGCGGATTGATGCGGGCCGGGCCGGAACTCCTTCTCAACAACGACAGGGGCCGCGGCGGCGACGTCGCGGCCTTCTTTTCGCGCGGGCATGTTGATCAGATCTCGACGACCTGCATGTCCGGCGCGCGCTCAACAGCGACAGTCGGGACGGCGACTTCGGCGAAGGCCTCCAGCCCGGGCACTCCGGACATCTCGCGTCGCACCTTCGCCGCCACGAACACGGAGGCCATCGGCGCGGCGACCTCGACCGCGCCGGGAACCTGCCCGGCCATCTCGGGGTCGATTGCGAGGGTCGTTGTGCCGACAGGGGAAGCGTGCCCGGCCATGACCGCGGCGAAGTCGAGAGCGATCTGTCCCTCGCTCTTGCTCAGGCCGATGGCGGGGATCGCCTGCTCAAACGCCTGGGTTGCTTCGCGTGCGGAGATGAACGAGCCGGACTTTTCCATCCATGTGCAGGAGGGGAGCACGATGTCCGCGGCATCCGCGAGTCGCGAGCCGAGCGTGTCGATCACGACCGCGAAGGGCTTCTTGCCGCCATTGCCGGAGATCGCAGCGAGGAGGGCTTCGGTTGCCCAGTCGCTGGGGTAGTTGCCGGTGACGATCGCGGCGCCGATGCTGCCGCCGCGCATCTGGCCCACAAGCTCATCGAACTTCACCACGCTCGCACCGTTCTTCGCGACCGCATCCAACACGCGCTTCACGCCGCGGGCGTTGGGGGCCTTCTCCGCGAAGATCTTGAAGCCGTCGGGCTTATCGGGCGGGAACACCTTGTCCTGACCCATGGTCGGCACCGGTCCAACGGCCAGCACCGCCTTCGCATCAATGCTCAGCGCGAGCCGCGCGAGCGCGAACGCATCCTCGCACGACAGCATCGGGCTGATCACCACCCCCAGCCTGCCGCCCGCCCCCAGCGCCTTCTTGATCCCCGCCGCGGCATCGTTGTACGCGCGGTTCCAGTCGCTCTCGACCTGCACGCCAAACTGCCTGCGTCGTGGCGTCAAAATGCGGTACTCCGAGTGCACGTGCTTCCAGCCGTACCGCACCTCATCGCTGATCCACCACTTGTTCGCGGCCATGTTCTGCCGCGGCTTGACGCGGTACACCTTGCCGTCGTTGTGATCGATGCGGATGTTGTCGCCGCTGGCGGTGATGCCGTCGATGCTCGGGGTCTCTTTCAGGAACCAGACGCGCTGGGTGAACAGGAAGTCCTTGTCGAGCAGCGCGCCCACCGGGCAGAGGTCGATGACGTTGCCCGAGAGCTCGTTGTTCAGCGCCTTGCCGGGGAAGACGTCAATCTCGTTCTTGTTGCCGCGGCCCTGCACGAGCAGCTCGCTGGTGCCGGTGACTTCGCGCGTGAAGCGCACGCACCGCGTGCACATGATGCAGCGGTCGGCGTAGAGGTAGACGTGGTCGCCCAGGTCCTTCTTGGGGTTCTTGACCTTGGCCTCTTCGAAGCGCGACACGCCGCGGCCATACTCGTAGGAATAGTCCTGCAGGAAGCACTCGCCGGACTGATCGCACACTGGGCAATCCAGCGGGTGGTTGATCAGCAGGTACTCCATGACCGCCTTCTGGTTGGCGATCGCCTTGGGAGAGTCGGAGTAGATGACCATGCCGTCG
Source organism: Planctomycetota bacterium (assembly GCA_023432465.1). GTDB lineage: Bacteria > Planctomycetota > Phycisphaerae > Phycisphaerales > UBA1924 > JAHBXL01. Next base: position 15,822 of record JAEYUO010000084.1, read on the forward strand.
GCGCACGCCGTCTGGCAGGTGGGGACGAGCTTGGGGATGGGCTCGAGCGCGTTGTTGTTGCGCGGGTTGGGCTGCCAGACCTCGGCCAGGCAGATGCGGCACGAGGCCACGATCGACAGGCCGTCGTGGTAGCAGTACTGGGGGATGTCGATCCCGTTGGCGTTGGCCACCTGGATGATCATCTGTCCAGGCGTGAACTCGCAATCGCGGCCGTTGATCGTCACCTTGGGCATAGGGCGGGATGGTAGGGCAGAAGTGGCCCAAACGCCCTCCGGACATTCTTCTGCGAGCGATTGAATCACACTCCAGAACCTTGAAAATCAGTCCGACGTATGAGAGAATAGTCTGGTCGCCAACCAGTTGGAGATGCGCATGGAGATCATCGGAGCATTCGACGCCAAGACCCGCCTGAGCGAGCTTCTCGACCGCGTCGCCAAGGGCGAGACATTTCAGATCACCAAGCATGGTCGGCCCGTCGGCAAGCTCGTGCCTCCGGATTCGGCGCGCGACCCACAGGCGATGGCCGAGGCGGTGGCGCGGCTGAAGTTGTTTCGCGGCACGTTCAAGGGTCTTTCGCGTGAGGAATTGATCGCGCTCAAGCACGAAGGGCATCGCTTCTAATGGCCCTCGTCCCTGATGTCTCCGCGATCCTGGCGCTCGCCTTCGACGATGAAGATGCCGCGTACGCCGGCAAGGTGATCGAGGCGATCGCCGCGGATGAAGCAGTGGTGCCCACGCTCTTCTGGTTTGAGCTCCGCAACGCGCTGCTGATGGGCGAGCGCCGCAAGCGACTGACATCGGAACGCACAACGGCGTTCCTTGCGGACCTCGCGCTCCTGCCGTTTGTTGTGGATGATGTGCCGCGGGAGGGAGTGGTGATGGATCTCTCACGGCGGTACACGTTGACCGTTTACGATGCGGTGTACTTGGAGCTTGCCCAGCGCAAGGGGCTGCCGCTCGCGACGATTGATGGCGCGATGGCGAAGGCGGCAAAGGCGGCGGCGGTGGGGGTGTTTGAGCGCTGATCCAGAACGCAGCTCAGTTGAGCTTCGCCGCACTCCTCAATCCACCGTTCTCGCTCTTCCATCTGCCGCGGCTTTCCCGTACCTTGCCTTCATGCACGCCCGGCAACTCGCCCACATCCCCATCCTGCTCGTTCTTCCCCTACTCGCCGCCTGCGCATCGTCACCCGCTTCTCCCGCCGCGACTGGCGGCCCCCCACCCTGGGACAGAACCATCCGCGCGTTGACCGATGGTCGCCCGCTATCGCCGCCGCCAATCACCTTTGCCCGCCGCGCAGAGCTCGAGTCCAACCTGCGCGCTGCCAAGGCCGCGCTCGATGCGGACCCGACTGGCGAAGAAGCCCTCATCTGGTACGGCCGCCGACTCGCCTACCTCCACCGCTACGCCGATGCGATCGACACCTTCTCCCGCGGCATCGAGCTCCACCCCGGCAGCTACCGCCTCCCGCGACATCGCGGCCACCGGTACATCACCGTCCGCCGGTTTGATCTGGCGATCCTCGACCTCTCCCGCGCTGCCCATCTTGCCGAGGGCACGGTCGACCGGATCGAGCCCGATGGCGCACCCAACGCCGCGGGCATCCCGCTCACCACCGATCACTCCAACATCTGGTACCACCTCGCGCTTGCGCAGTATCTCGGCGGCGACTTTCAATCCGCCGCACGCTCGTGGGCCCGCTGCGTCGAGGTTCGCCGCGACAACGATGACTCGCTCGTCGCCGCGACGTATTGGCACTACCTGACCCTCCGCCGCCTGAACCGCGATGCCGAGGCCGCCGCCGCGCTCGCCCCGATCCACGCGGGCATGACGATTCTTGAGAACAGGTCCTACCACGCCATGCTGCTGATGTTCAAGGGCGAGCGCTCGCGCAGCGCGATTCTCCGCGATGCCTCCGCGAGCGAGCTCGATGCGGCCACGGTCGGATATGGCCTGGGCATCGCCGCGCTTCTCGAAGGCGATGCTGCCACGGCCCGCTCCCAGTTCCAAAGCGTCACCGCCGCTTCGATGTGGCCCGCCTTCGGACACATCGCCGCGGAAGCCGAGCTTGCGCGCATGCCCGCCGCACAAGCGCCTGCAGCTCCATCCGGGCAGGTCGCCCGGTGATCAAAGAAAAACGAGCCGCGATGTCGCGGCCCGTCTCGTGAACGACTGAACGTCTCTATCCACCCTCACCCGCCCCTGTGCGAGGTCAGGCCGCCTTCGCCGCCTTTTCCTTGCCCTTGGGCGGAGTGTGCACAGTGACCCACTTGGTCTTCCACACGCGGGCACCGCACTTGCGCTTGCCGGTGGACCATTTGATCTTCTTGCGGACGGTATTCGGTGTGCCGGACATGCAGACTCCTCGTAAGTGTTGGGCTCAATGATTGACCGCCCGCCGCCCGGAAGCCAATCACCCTCCAACTTGGCCGCCGCGACAGACCACGGCCTAGACAAGGCCCGACTCGAAGAGTTGGGCCACGCCGCAAAAATGCGTTGCGCTGCCCCGCCCACCTTCCCCTCAATCCACCATCCCCGCGCCGGCCTTCACAGCAGGAGCCGCCGTTCCCATCGGCGCCGCGAGCTTCAGCATCCGGTCGATCGCCGTCAGCGCCCACTTCCGCGCCTCCGCGTGCACGCTCACCCGGTTCACCACTTTCCCCGCTGCCAGGTTGTCCAGCACCCACGCCAGGTGCTCCTGATCGATCCGGAACATCGTCGTGCACAGGCACTGGCAGTCCGACAGAATCCGTACGTGCACGCCGCGATCGGCGCACTCGCGCGACAGCCGGTTCACCAGGTGCACCTCCGTCCCCACCGCCCACCGCGATCCTTCCTTCGCCTCGCTCAAGGTGCGGATGATGAACTCCGTCGAGCCCGACAGGTCCGACCGGTCCACCACTTCCTTGCAGCACTCCGGATGCACGAGGATCGTCGTCCGCTCCGCCCGCGGCCTCCCCGCATCCGCCTCGCGGATCTGGTCGCAATGCTCCGGGCGGAACAGCTTGTGCACCGAGCAGTGACCCGCCCACAGAATCACCCTCGCCCCCGCGAGCGCATCGGCCGTCATGCCCCCCAGCGCCTCCCCGCGCGACAGCCGCCGCGGGTCATACAGCACCGTGTCCTTCTCGACCTTCATCCCATACGCCGCGGCCGTGTTCCTGCCCAAGTGCTGATCCGGCAGGAACAGGATCTTGATCTCCTCGCCCTTCTTCGCCGGGACCGTTCCCCCCTTCATCGCCCATTCAAACACCCGCCCCGCGTTCGACGATGTGCACACCGCCCCGCCGTTCTTCCCCACAAACGACTTGATCGCCGCCGAGGAGTTGATGTACGTGATCGGGATGATCCGGCCCTTCCACGCGCCCTTGCTCTTCTTCTTCCCGCCCGCACCACTCGCCCCCGCCGCCTTCTCATCCAGTGCGGCGTGCAGCAGCTCCCACGCCGCCAGCGCATCGTCATAGTCCGCCATGTCCGCCATCGAGCACCCAGCCGACAAGTCCGGCAGGATGACCGACACATGGTCGGGCGTCACAAGGTCCGCCGTCTCCGCCATGAAGTGCACGCCGCAGAAAATCACATACTCCGCGCCCTGCTCCTCCACGCGCGTCGCCGCAAGCTGGCTCAGCTTCAGCGAGTCCCCCGTAAAGTCCGCATGCCGGATCACCTCATCCGTCTGGTAGTGATGCCCGAGGATGACCAGCTTCCCGCCCAGTTCCGCGCGGCGCGCAGAGATCCACTCCGCAAGCTGCTCCGGCTTGGCCGTCGTGTACTTTTCAGGAAGAGAGGGTTGCCACAGCACACCCGATGGTAGTGCCGTTTATGCCGCGGCGTGCGCGCGCTCCGCGCCCAGGTACCGCACCGCGATCGTCTGCTTCTTCCCGCGCAGCGCATCGGCCCGGACCACCACCGCCTGCACCATCGACTCGTTCCGGATCACCCCATCCGTCGTCGATGCCACCGCGATATCGACCCGCTGCCCCAGCGCAAACGGCCGCTCCGCATCGACCTCCAGCATCGCCCCGCCCACCGACAGATCCCGCGTCCGCGCGGGCGCATACGTCCGCGTCTCAGGCGAGTAGACCTTGCCGTCACGCTCGATCCCGAACCGGCGGTGGCGGCGACGCTCGACAATGAAACTGCTGGTCGACTGCGACATGGAAAGGCCTCCGTGCAGCGGTCGCGACCCCGGTGGCGGGGCGCCATCGCGGCACGACTCCATCATCGGCGCGCTCGGCCCGCGCACCGACAATCCATGCCCCTGCTTCCCGCCGCCGCAGCGCACGCGCAACATCCGCACGCAACGTCCGAGATCGGTTATCGCGCCGCCGCGCTTCGCCGCCGCCGGCTCGCCAGCACGGCCAGCCCCGCCAGGAGCGTCACCGCCGCCCCCGGCGCAGGCACCTCCGGGCCGACGGTAAACAGCCAGTCGCCCACCGTGATGTGCACCCCAGGGTTCCCGCCGTGGTTCAGCCATCCCCACCCCGAGACACCGTCAAAGCCGCGGTGGCCCAGGTTGTTGTCCTCATCTCCCAGCCGGAACGAGAAGGCGTGGCCGCCGCGCTCGTCATACAGCGGGATCGTGTGCCCCAGCGGCGTCAGGATCGACCCCACGTTGGCGTTGTTCGGCCCGTCAACGATGAAGTCGTCATCGCCCGGCGCGCCCATCACCACGATCTGGTACACGAAATCAAACGAGTACACGCCCCGGTACGGCCCCGGCACATACCCGTCGGCGATCCGCCAATACCCGCCAAACGCATCCCCGGAGATCCGGATCATCGATGGCGTAACTTCCATCACCACCAGCGACTGCGGGTGCTCGAAGTCGAACAGAAAGATGTCCTGCCGGGACGTGTCAACGTTGTACAACTCATCCAGCCGCAATCCCGACGAAATCGGCGCAGCGCTCGGATGGTTGAGCAGCACGTACAGACCGGGATCGATCACCGCTGCATCAGCGGACGATGGTGCAATGACGCCAAAGAGCGTCGCCCCCGCCGCTGCCGCGGCGAGAGCCAACTTGTTCTTCTTCATGGTGTGACACCCCGAGAGAGGGAGGGTGTAAAAAACCGCCGATCAATATCCTATAAAAAAACGCCGTTGAGAGAGAGAGCCCAAGTATGACCGATAATGGGGGGTTGGGCAACAGGAAACTTCCGGTTTCTCGACGCTCCCCGCAAGCATCTGTCACGTCCGGACTTGCGCGGACGCCAAATGAGAACCCCGAAGACGACGACGTCTCCGGGGTCCATACAAGGCATTCAAAGGCCCTGAATCGGGTTGGTGTCGCGTGCGGTGCTCCGCGGCCTTGCCGCGAGCTTCAGCAGCAGTGCGCCTGCGTCTCTGTGAGGCCCGGCACGGATGCCCTCGCCCACGCGCCCGCAACCCGCGGCCACGCCGCGGCAGCGGCAAACAGCCCAAGGCCGTAGCTCAGATCGCCCGCAAGCTGATACTTGAAGAACGGCACCGCCGCGACAAAGCACGCCCCCAGCCCCGCCGCCGACGGCTCATACATCGAGCCAAACGCCCACACCGCCGCGTTGGTGATCGCAAAGAACAGCACCGAGCACACCACCGATGCCGCGCCGACGCGCACCAGCCGCATCCCGCCTGTGCTCCCACGCACCAGCCACGCCATGCCCATCGGCAGCAGCATCGCCCCATACACCGCCAGCATCAGCCGGGCGTCATACCCGCCGATCACCGCATCGCTGATCACCATCGCCGCCAAGGGCGTCGCCGCCGCCAGGATCCGCGACCGGAACACCACCGCCGCCAGCAGCCCCACCGCCATCAACGCCGTGAAGTTGGGTGCATGCGGCATCAGCCGGCTCGCGGCCGCCACGCCCACCAGGACAACAAACAGCACAGCATCGCGCGTGGAAACTCGGAACATTCTCAGGCTCCAAAGCAGGGGGAAGCGGGAGTTTAGGCCGGGGCCTTTCCCCCGGGCCGACGCAACCGGCCACACCCGGTTTGCGGTATCGTCTCCCGGTGCTTATCTGGCCAGCCAACTCCTGGGTCTTCTGGCTCGCCGTCGCGGTCGGGGTGGTCCTGTTCCTCCGGTTCGGCATCTTTCCCCGCTGCGGCGGGGACGACAGCGAAAAGCCGCTGCAAGACCCGCCTCGGACGCGGCTGTACATCCTGGGGGCAATCGCGGGTGGGTTGGTGGTCGTCTGTGCCGTGCTGCCGAGCGTGGTCTTCGCGGGACTGATCGGCGCGGGGGTCGCGATCGATGCCATCGATGCGGCACTCTGGACGATCGGCGCATCGCTCGCACTAGTGGCTCTTGCTCTGGCCGCCTGGGCCCTCTTCTCCGACCGCCCTCGCGGCCGCAAACGCTGCCCCAAGTGCTGGTACGACATGGCCGGATCGCCGACGCTCACCTGCCCTGAGTGTGGAAAGACGGCGGCGAGCGACAGGAAGCTGCACAAGACGCGCCGGCGGTGGCGCCTCGTCGGGCTCGCGGCGGTTGTTCTGCTCATCGCGGCTGCAACAGGCATCATGCCCAAGGTCCGCGACAACTCCTGGCCCAAGCTCCTGCCGGATGTCGTGTTCATCGCGACTGCGCCATTCGACATCGGAGGGAATTCGTTCAAGACAGAGAGCCAAGCTCGCTTCAATGAGCAGGACTTCGGCCGGTTGAACCGCGAGGGCTGGTGGCCCCGGCGGGCGCTGGCCGACTGGTCACGGATGGTTTGCCTGCGCGAAGAAGCCAATCCCGACATCATCTTTCGCGGGATCGTTCTCGCGTGGGACCCATCACACAACACGCCTGAGATCCGATCGTTGATCGCCGCGCACGCCGAACTCCCGAGCCCGCGGGCAGCTCACACCGCCGCCCAGTGGTTTGCGTTCAATGCTCGCAGCGAGCCTGAAGCCGCGGCCATCTTCGATCGCGTCTTTGCGACGGGCGATGTAATTGGGTCAAAGCTCATTGCGCCCGCGTTCATCGATTTCACCGGAGGCCAGCCGTGCTCGCTGAAGGTCAGCGAGCGACTCCTTGAACTGGGCTCCCGTCCCGAGCCCCTCGCGCGCGTCACGGCTGTTCGATACCTCGGGTACTTCATCGAGGATGCAGACGTGCTGCTCTGGCGCGAGCGGGTGCTCGCCGATGAATCGCCCGAGGTTCGCGCTGCCGCACTCTCGAATCTGGTTCATTGGTCGCACACCGATCCGCTCATCATCAAGGCCGAGCTTGATGCGCTCATGTACGGCAATGACAAGCTCCTCGACTCGGCGGTCTGGGCGCTCGCGCTGTCCGACTGCCAGAACGAGCGCTTGTGGCGCGCGTTCCCCGGCGCGATCGAAAGGCTCGGGAAGTCCAATCCAACCTCACAGGTTTTCTGGTATCTCTCGCGCGGGCGCTCATCCGTGCGGGTGGATGCGCTCCTCCGGATATGCGAAGAAGCCGAGCCTTGGCCAGAGGTAGTGCAGGCGCTTCGACTGTCCGACGAGTTCTCAGTTGCCCAGGTCGAACGCATGCAGGCGGTCGCCGACCGGTGGCGCTCGACGGGCGAGGACCAGCCCGCGGCGCTGATGGAGGACGCGATCATCCATGCCCAATCTGTCTTGAATGAAGCCCACGCTGCAATGATGATCCAGAGCGAACTACAGGGGCACGCAGAGACTCACCCGGAGTGAACGACAAACGGCATTCGCGTTGCGTCGCCGCCGCGCTCAGCCCCGCAGCTCCGCCCCCAGTTCCGCCTTCGCCTTCTCCACCACCGTCGCCACCTGCGGGTCCACTTCCTCGTGCCGCAGCGTCCGCTTGTCATCGCGGAATCGCAGCCGCAGCGTGACCGACTTCTTCCCCGCGCCGACCTGCTGCCCGCGGAACGTGCCGACGAAGCTGCTCGCCTCAAGCAAGGGCAGCTTCAGCCCGCTCACCAGCCGCTCGATGCTCGCCCACGCCGTCTGCTCTGCGACCACCAGCGACAGGTCGCGCTCGATCGCCGGAAACTCTGGCAGCGCGTGCACCAGCGACTTGGGCGGATAGAGCGCGACCAGCTCATCGAGACCCACCTCCGCGATTGCCATCGGCCGCGACAGGTCGTGCTGCTTCTGCACCGCCGCGCTCAGCAGGCCGATCACCCCCGCGCGCTTCCCGTTGATCACCACCCCCGCGCACGTCCCCGGTTCATACGCCCCCATCGGCGACTGCGCGGCCGGCTCGAACTCGATCTTCGTCTGCGCGCCGCCCAGCGCACGTGCGGCGGCCTCGATCGCGCCGCGCAGCAGCCGCACCGCGTTCTGCTTCTGCTCCGCGCTCTTCGCCCCGGTTGGGAAACACGCATCCGCCGCGAGCGCGAGGTTGCGCCGCTCGACTTCCTTCCCCCCTTGCTGCGCGAAGACCGCGGAGAACTCGAACAGACGCACGCCGCCATCGCCATCACCCTCCACGTTGGCGTGCTGGTTGCGCTGGCGGCAGGCCAGCAGGCTCGGCAGCGCGCTCGGCCGCAGCACCGGGTCCGCCTTCCGCCGCTCATCGCACACCCGCAGCGTCTCCATCCCCGAAGGCAAAAACGCCGCGGCATCCTTCTCCGACACAAACGTGAAGGTGATCGCCTCGTAGAACCCCAGCCCGTTCAGCACGCCCCCAAGCTCCCGCGCCGCGATCTCCGAGTTCTGCGGCGGCTTCACCCGCACACCGACCTTGTCGTGCACCGGCAGCTTGTCGAGCCCGCGGATCCGCGCGACCTCCTCGATCAGGTCGATCTCGCGATCGACATCCGGCCGATGCGCGGGGATCGTGCAGATCATCGCATCCTCGCCGTGGGGCGAGCACAGAATCTCCAGCGCGCCCAGCACGCGGGCGATCTCTCCGGGCGCAACATCCTGTCCGAGGATCGCCTTCACGCGCGACGGCCGCAGCCGCACGCTCGACAGCGGCTTGGGCTCCACGCCCGCGCGCACCATCCCCGGCGCAAGCGTCCCGCCGCCCAGCTTCACGATCAGCCCCGCCGCGCGCTGCGCCGCCCGCTCGATCGTCCTTGGGTCCACGATGCGCTCGAACCGGTACGACGCATCCGTGCGGATCGCAAACCGCCGCGCCGCCCGCCGGACCGTCACCGGGTCCCACGTCGCCGCCTCCAGCAGCACATCTGTCGTCTCCCCGGTCACCTCCGTGTCCTTCCCGCCCATGATGCCCGCCAGCGACACCGCGCGCCCGCCCCCGGCCGTGTCCGCCACCACCACCTCATCCCCGACCAGCGTGATCGTCCGCCCGTCGAGCATCACGAGCTTCTCGCCCTTGTTCGCGTAGCGCACGATCACCTTCGCCCGGACCCGATCCCCCGAGCCCTCGGTCGCGAGCTTCTTCAGGTCAAACACGTGCGTCGGCTGGCCATACTCGAACGCGACGTAGTTGGTCACATCCACCACGTTGTTGATCGATCGCTGCCCCACCGCCTCCAGCGCATCGACCAGCCACTTCGGGCTCGGCCCCACCTTCACGCCGCGGATGATCTGCGCCGTGAACAGCCGGCACACATCCGTCACCCGGTTGTCGAGCGCAACGCCCGCCGCCGCATCCGCGCCGCCCGCCGGTGTTGGTTCCGCGGCGTGCGGCAGCCGGAGTCGCCGTCCCGTCGCCGCGGCGATCTCTCGCGCGAGGCCCACGTGGCTCAGGCAGTCCCCGCGGTTGCTCGTAACCTCCACATCCAGCCGTACATCGCCGTTGGGCAGCTCCTCCGCCGTCTCGATCGGAAAGCCGACAAACGTCAGCGTCTCTTCGGCGCTGTCCGCGGTGACATTCGCGGGTTCCAGATACTCGTTCAGCCAGCGGACGGAGATCTTCATGGTCGCAGAGGGTAGGAACCGGCCCGACCCCGGCGCGGCCCCGCGCATCCCCGCCCGCCCCGCCGTCCCGATAAACTCTCCACGTGCGAACCACCCCTCTGACCGTCGCGATCGCGGTGCTCGGCGCTCTTCTCGCCGCGGCCGCGCCCGCCCAATCCCCGCCCGTGCCCGCCGCCGCTCCCCCGGCCTCACCCGAGTCCGTGTCCCTGCGCCCATCCTTTGTCAAGGGCCAGGCCTTCTCCTACTCCTTCGTCATCACCGCTCAGCTCCGCCAGTCTGGCCCCCAGGCTCCCGAGCCGGTCCAAACCACAACCACCCATACCGGGTCGCTCCGTCTCAACGTGCTCGATGTCGATGCCGAGGGTGTGGCCACCCTCTCCGCGGTCATCCCTGCCCTCACCATCGCGCTCGAAGATGCCCGGGGCGCATCTGTCGCCACGGCCGTTCGGCCCGACGAGCCAGATGAACCCGATGAACCCGGCCCTGAGCCGGAACCCAAGGCCGAGCCCGACCCGGCCGACGAAACCTCGCGCCTGCTCGCCTCTGTTGCCCGCGCGCTCACCCGCGCTGTCATCCGCTTCGATGTCACGCCCGAGGGCAACGTCCGCCGCATCGTCGGGCTCGATGCCGCCGCCGAGGCCGCGGCCGCAGACTCCGACATTGGCCCGATCGCGCTGGGTGTCTTTGCCCCCGGCTCCATCACCCGCACCTTCGAGCGCCTCTGGCTGCTCGATGCGCCCCTCGACGATGCCGAAGATGCCGCGCTCCCCGAAGCCTGGCCCCGCCGCGCGGCCGGAAACCAGTGGACCCTCCGCGATGCCCGCCCTCTCGCATACGGCGAGATCGCCGGAATCGCGCGAACGCACACGCTGGAGCCGCTGCCTGATCCCGAGTCGCCCGATGAGCGATTCCAGGTCGTCATGTCCGGCACCGGCCGCCTCCCCGGCAAGCGTGCAGACCCCGACCCGACCGTCCCCATGCTCACGTTGAACACATGGGAGGAGCGCGGCTCCGCTGTCTGGAACTCCGCCGCGAACCGCATCGCCCGTCGCGATGAGACGGTCACAACCGAACTGACCGCCACCCTCGGCGACCGCTCGCGCACCTCGCGCGTGCAGATGAAGCTCACGTTCGAAGCGTCGCGCCCGGGCGAGCCCGCGACCGCGAGCCCCTGAACGCTCCCGCCGCCGTTCCCATACACTGTGTCCGTGCGAACACTGATCGCCAGCCTGCTCTCGTGTGCGTTCCTGCTGCTCCCCGCGTGCGGACAGAGCCGCGAAGCGCGCACCGAGTCCGCGCTCCTCGCCGATCACCCTCCCGCGGATTTCTGGCTGGGCATCACCGTTCTCCGTCCCGTCCCGCTCGGGGCGATCATCAACGCCCGCACCGAGCCGCCCAACTCCACCGTCCCACGCCCGGCCCGCTACATCGTGGAGGCCGATGCGATCCTGCGCGTCGCCATCGGCTATGGCGCAACCGAGAGGACGTTTCCCCCCGAAACCCGCCAGCTCACCCCGCGGCAGCTCGCTGAGATCTGGCAACTCCTCCGCGATTCCGCGCTCGTCGACCCCGACCACCCCGACCGCACCGGCAGGATCCCCGAACTCGAGGAGTTCTCGCGTATCACCCAGGGCCGCGGCGGATACAGCGTCTCGTTCTGCATCGCAGGCGACCGGCGCATCCTCGCCATCGATGAGGCCTCGCCCGCGGCCGCCGATGCCCGCAGACTTGTTGACCAGCTCGCCGCGCTCGCGTGGATCAAGCCGCAAGCCGCCGCCGATCCGGAAACACCCTCCACGGAGCAGACGCCATGAGCAGTTCCACGCGTCACACGCTTCGCAATCTCCTCAGCGCGATCGTCGTGCTCGCCGCGGGGCTCTTCGTTGTCGCCCTTGCGACCCGCGGCCTGGTTCAGGCCCCCGCGCCCGAGCCGATGGCCGGCATCACCACCGTCCGCGCAGCGGTGCCGCCCGCCGCGACACCGCCCGCCAAGGCGCACATCCGCCTGATCATCAGCTACGGCGACGGCGTCGAGAAGCACTTTACCTCCGTCGCGCACACGCCCGGCATGACCGCGGCCGATGCGCTCCTGGCCGCGAAGACGCACCCCCGCGGCATCAAGCTCGAGCTTTCCGGCAAGGGCGCAACAGCGTTCGTGATCGCGATCGACGAGCTGAAGAACGAGGGCATGGGCGGTGCGAGGAAGAACTGGCAGTTCTACATCAACGACCGCTTCGGCGATCGCGGCGCGGGCGCGATGGAACTCAAGCCCGATGATGTCGTGAAGTGGGTCTTTGACGTCTACAAGGCCAAGTAGGCACTTCATCACACGCCGAATGTCGTTCCGACCGCTCTCGCGGCGGCGAGCAGCGGGTGTTCGGGCGCGCCGTCGGAACTGACGCGGACGAGGCGCTGCTTCCCCGCGGGGATGGTGATGTCGATATCCGTCAGGCCGCTGTCGGCGATGCCCTGCATCGCGACCATGCGCGAGCGCGCGCCGGACTTCAGGAGGGTCATGGCGTGGTGACCGAAGCGCGTGCCGAGGATGCGGTCCGCGGCGACGGGTGTGCCGCCGCGCTGCACGTGGCCCAGGACACAGAAGCGGGACTCGATGCCGGTAAGGTCTTCGAGACGGTCGGCGACGACCTTGCCGATGCCGCCGAGCCGGATCGGGTCGGGCGAGGTGGGATCGACGCGGGCGACGATCTGTTCGCCATCGCGCGGGCGCGCGCCCTCGGCGACGCAGATGATGGTCGAGTTTGCGCCGCGGGCGCGGCGGCGCTTGATCGCGGCGAGCATGGAATCGAAGGAAAAGGGCAGCTCGGGAAGCAGGATGATGTCCGAGCCGCTGGCGATGCCGGCGAAGAGGGCGATCCATCCGGCGTGGCGGCCCATGACCTCGGCGACCATGATGCGGTGGTGGCTCTCGGCGGTGGTGCGGAGGCGATCGATCGCATCGGTGGCGATCTGCACGGCGGTGAGGAAGCCGAAGGTGAGCTCGGTGCCGTAGAGGTCGTTGTCGATGGTCTTGGGGATTCCGATGACGTTGACGCCGCGGGCGGCCATCTCGGCGGCGATGGTCATGGTGCCGTCGCCGCCGACAACGACGAGGGCATCGACGGCGTGCTCTTTGAGGTGCTTGAGGCAGTCGTCGGTCTTATCGGCGAACTGGAGGGAGCCGTCGGGGTTCTTGCCGACGACGCAGCGGGAGGGGTTGGCCTTGTTGTGCGATGCGAGGATGGTGCCGCCGGTGTGAAGGATGCCGGAGACATCCTCGTAGGAAAGCTCGCAGGCGATGTTCTCGATCAGGCCGCGGAAGCCCTCGCGGAAACCGATGACGGAGAGTCCGGTGTTGAGTGCGTCTTTGGTGACAGCGCGGATGACGGCGTTGAGGCCTGGACAGTCGCCGCCGCCGGTAAGGAGACCGATTCGCCGGATGGTGGTGGGCATCCGAGAGGATAGGTGAAGTGGGGAGTTGTGCGGAATGGGGAAGCGGAACCGACCGCCGCGCGCGCGCGGGGCGCGGAGGGGGGGCGGGGGGGCGCCGGTAGTGTGTTTCGAGTTGGCCTGGCTGCCCGCGGTGGCACACCTCGCCAGACAAGTGCCGCCGTCGGTGATGTCATCTGGATCGTCGCATTCGTAAGCCGCGGCACAGTCTGGACCACCGCTGGCGAACCGCATCCTCACCGATTCCAAGGCTCTCGCCGATCGTGCGATCGGGTACATCGTTCAGCTTGAGGATCAGTAACTCGCGGTCGGCATCGGTTCCCAATGAGTGCAGCAGGCCCAGAATGCGGCCCGATGCATCGTCGTCGCTTGCGGAATCGTCGACCTCGGCGGCGATCAGGATGAGATGGTCCCCGTATGCAGCGGCCAATCGGCGCAGACGGTCGGCGACCCGCGCTTTCTCCAGCACGAGATGCTTGCAGGTCATCAGCACCAGCGTCCAGACCGCGGCGTCAGTTGCGGCACGAAGCCGGTCATCCATGGCGAGGCTGTCGATCCGTGACAGCATGGCGCTGAAGATGTCGCCCGTATCGGTGACGTCGCGGGCGGCGACAGCGCGACGGAGCATCCGCCGGATACGGGCCATGAAGACCTCGCGGTGGGCGATCATGAACTCGGCGACTTCGACACGGGTGCGGCGCTCAGCCCGCGCAGTGGGGAGTGGGGAGTGGGGAGTGGGGAG
>JAEYUO010000018.1 GCA_023432465.1 Planctomycetota bacterium
CCCCCACCCCCGCCCCCGCAGCTTCTCCCGCCGCCCCCGCGATGCCTGTCGCGCCGGGTGCCGTCGCCAAACCCGAGATCCAGTTCGACGAGTTCGCCAAGGTCGATCTGCGCATCGCGCGCGTCACGCACGCCGAGAACCACCCGTCGGCCGACCGCCTGCTGAAGCTTCAGCTCGATGACGGCTCCGGTACGCCCCGACAGATCTGTGCCGGAATCCGTGCTCAATACACCGCCGAGCAGATGGTCGGCAAGCTGATCGTCATCGTCGCCAACCTCGCGCCGCGCAAGATCCGCGGCGAAGAGTCCCGCGGCATGCTGCTCGCCGCGAGCGATGTCCCCAAGGATGCCTCCCAGGCCGGTGCCGAGCGTCAGGTCGTCGTGCTCACGCCCGACAAAGAAATCCCCACCGGATCGATCGTGTCCTGACGCCCCAGCTCAGCGGTCGCCCCGCCGACCCGGACGGCGACCCGGCTCGCCGGGCAGAGGCCCATCATCCGGACCCTCGCCCCGCCGGATGCGTTCGGCCTCGCGCTCGATCATCCTCGCCATCATCGCCTCGACGGTGTTGTCGCGATCCCCGGCCCGTTTCTCAAGCTCCGCCTGTGCCTCGGTCAGCCTCTCCGCCTGCCTCGCGTAGTCGCGCCGCTGGATCTCGGTACGCGCATCTAACTGTGCCCGCAGCGCGGCACGCATGGCCTCCCGTCGCTTGGTGCTCTCGGTTTCGCTCGCCCCCGATTCCGCGGCCTGATTCTGGGCCAACCACCGCGCTGATTCCATCGCCTCCCGACCGTTCCGCAGATCCTTCATGCGGAGCTCGAACATCTCCGGATCAGACTTGCGAAGGTCCAGCAGCGGACGCACGCGGGGGAACGCCTCCGTCAGCTTCCGCTTCGCCTCGGCGGGGTCGTGCTCCTCGAGGTCCTGCAGAAGCTCAAACAGCCGAGGCTGGGCAACGCGGAGAAACTCGCGGATCGCGGCACGTTCCTCATCGGTTGGCGCGCGATCCGACCCCGCTCGGTCGCGACCGCGCTCGCCCATCCCGCCCGGGCCGCCACCCCGCTCAAAGCGGTCTGGCCCGTCGGGTCCGCCCATCATGCCATCGGGTCCCTCGCCGCCGCGCATCCCCGGCCGACGCCCCGCGCCGCCCGGAGGACCGTCATGCCCGTCGAATCCTTCCGGTCCACCCGCCATGCCCGGTCGCGGGCGGAAGAACTCCGGATACTCAGCCTGAAGCTGCTCGACCGTCGCGCCCTCATCCATGAGCTTCATCGCCAGGTCGATGCGCTCCTGGGCCCGCCGGAGTTGTTCACGCCGCTGCTGAATGCGCTCGCGGATCGCCGGCAGCCCCAACGGCGCATCCTCGGCCTGCGGCCCTGACGGCCGATCCGCACCCCGATCCGGCTGCGCGACCGCCACACCTGCAACGCACGCCGCTCCGACGGCCAACGCCATCACCCAATAAAGCTTGCTCATCACAGCGACTCCCAATCGAGCAGAACATCCGTGATCGAATGATCCGTGACCGCGCCCACATCGCTCGAACTCGCCGCGGGAGTGGACTCCAGCAGGTCATACAAGGCGGCCAGCTCCGAATCAAACGAGGCCGCGAGGACGGCGACATCCGGTTGCGGAGCCGCCCCCTGCTCATCTGAACGCAGCGACACAAACGCGACAGCGCCAGCGCCCACGATGGCGACCGCCGCGGCGAGTCGCGCTGCGCCCGTACGCCACCACACGCGGCGCACGGTCACGCGTTGAACGCGAGGCGGCAGACGCCCCTCACCGGCCAGCCGCAGACCCATCGTCGCGGCCAGTTCCCCGCGGCTCGCCTCAAAGACCCGTTCCTCAAGTCCCGCCGGAACCAGAGCCCCCTCCGCCCGGGCGGAGACCGCAATCACGCCCGCTTCCGCCGCCGCATCAACCCCCTCGGGGTGAAGCATCGCGTACGCCGATGCCGCGCAGACTCGCTCCCGCGCGCTCCCAGGCATCGAGGCACGATCCGCCGCTCCCAGCGCATCCAGCATCGCCGCGATGTCGGCCACATCCCGGGGCATCACATCGCCGCTGTCGGTGTCGATCGGGTTGTTCGCTTCGTCCTTCATGGTTCATTCCCCTCCGCTCATGCCGGCCAAAGCCGGTGCGGCCCCTCCCGCGGTCAACAGTTCCTTCAGTTTTCGCAGGGCCCGATGGTGCCGCGCAAGCAGCGTGCCCAGGGGCTCCTCCAGCAACTCCGCAATCTGTTTGAACGACAGGCCCGCGTGGTGACGCAGCTCGATCACCTCCCGGTCCGCTTCCCCAAGCTGCCCCATCGCAGCGCGAAGCGCGACAATCCCCGCGGCCTGATCCTCATCCGCAACCCCCGTGTCCACGCCCGGCAGATCCGTTGGCAGGTCCGACTCGAACCGCTCCGCCCGCCGCTTGTTCCGGCGAGCCTCATCGCGAATGCGGTTCATCGCGACACGAAACAGCCACGCCTCAAAGCGCCCCTGCTCGGTGTAGCCGCCCCCGACGAGTTTACTTGCCACGGTGACGAACACGGACTGCGTGACCTCCTCGGCGAGTTCGCACCCGCCCCAACCGCCCACTCC
>JAEYUO010000058.1 GCA_023432465.1 Planctomycetota bacterium
GGCGGGGACATTCGAGGGGACTTGGGGGGGGGCGGGTTCCGAACGGTTGATCATCTCGAAGCGAGTGATGCGGCTTCGCTCGCGGCGCTGGCGCGGTCGCCGAGCATCGGGACGCTGCTGCCGTGCACGGGGTTCCACACCGATGGTCGGTATGCGAACGGGCGGGGGCTGATTGATGCGGGCGGGGCGGTTGCGCTGGCGAGCAATGCGAATCCGGGGAGCTCGCCGTGCCTATCGATGCAGATGGCGATCGCGCTGTCGGTCCGGTTCAACGGGCTGGGCGTGCGCGAGGCGTTGGCGGCGGCAACTGTGAACGCGGGGATCGCGGCGGGGCTGGGGGACCGCGGGGTGATCTCGCCGGGTGCGCGGGCGGATGTGATCCTCCTGGATGTGCGTGATGAGCGCGCGTTGGCGTATGAGTTCGGGGGCAACGCGGTGGGACGGGTGTTCTGCGGGGGCGTTGAGCCTTAGGCGGTGCGGAGCGCCTTGCCGCGGAGCGCGACATCGGGCTTGGCGGTCTTTTCGGCGAGCTGCGTGCGGACAGCGCGGGCGATGGCCTGGAGCTCGCAGATGGAGCCTGCGCTGAGAACACCGGAGGCCGCGCCGAGCGCCGATCGACCCGCGCCGCTGAGGATGACGGGGATGCCTCGTGCGGCGAGCCGGGCGAGCTCGGGCAGGGCGGTTTCGATCTCGGTGCGGGTGGTATCCGGGGCGATGCAGGCGATGATCAGCACGGTTCCCGAGTTGTGGATGGAGAGCGGGAAGCCCGGGTCCGAGGGGGCGTTGATATCCGGCGCGAGGGTGAAGCCGCACTCCTTGATGGCGGTGGCGGCGATGAGCTGGGCGAGAGGATCACCGGCGGAGAGCGCGCACACCGTGGCGACGGGCGCGTTGAAGGCGGGAGGAGCGATGAGGCTCTGCACCTGATCGATCGCGGCGGTCAGAAGCTCGGTTGCTCGGTGGGCGGTCAGGCGGCCATCGCCGGAGGCGCGGAGCTCTTCGGCGAGACGGTTTGTGGCGTAGGCGAGAGGGCCGTCGAAGATTGGGCCGACCGCGCGGGAGAGCAGGAACTCGGCGAGGATGAGGCCGCGAACGGCCGGGGCATCGCCGCGGCGGAGCGCATCGAGGAGGGCGAGGTCGCCCTTGCCCGCCGAGACGATGGAGACGAACTGGGAGGTGAGGTCGGGCAGCCCGAGCATCTCGGGCTGGGGGAGCTCCATGGCGGACCGGCGGAGGAAGCGGATGGCCTCCTGGATCGCGATGCGGCGGTGTCCGCCGGATGTACGCTGGGCTTCGAGCCGTCCATCATCGACCCACCGCTTCAGCGAAGATTCGCTGACACCGATGACGCCGGCCAGATCACGTGGCGAGAGGTTGGTAGACATGGCAATCAGAGGGGGACAATTCCGAATCGAACCTGGGTGACCACCAGCCGCCTGAGCAGGACGGCACATCACCGCCGGTTTCGAGGTCCGGTTGCCGAAAGATTCACTTTCAACGAGTCGCCTCTTCCCATTCCCGGAGCCCCCTCCCCCCAGCCCCCGCAATGCGTCCCGGGATCGCCTGTGTTGGGTGCCCTCTTGCCAACGCGATTCGGGCCGGGTCAGGCGGCCTTGGCGAAGTCTTCGGGTTCTTCGACGACCTCGGCTTCGATGATCTCGTCATCGAGGCCGCGACGGAGCTCGGCGAGTCGACGCTGGTAGGCGGTACGAAGCTCATGGACACGGATCTTCAGATCATGAAGTCGGCATTCCTCCCGGCGGGCCTGGGCTGCGGCGCAGAGGATGGCGAGCAGGGCGGAGGCGGAGATAAGTCCAAGGACGAGCCAGACTTCGAAGGAGAAGGCGACCATATCCCTGCCATCGGTTGCCACGGCGGTCGGCTTTATCGTTACAATCGGGCCGTGAATCCCCTCGGCCGAATCATCGCCCTTGCCGCCTTCCTTCTCCTGCTTGCGGGCCGTCCGCCCACGGCGGCGTTCGGGCAGACCGCACCGGCCGCGGGAACCGGGGAGGTGACCCTCCGGGTTTCGCAGTTCGGGCTGGCGGGTGCGGCCCGTCCGGGCGACTGGGTGGGGATCGAGTTGAAGGTGACGGATTCGGCAGCGCAGCCGCGGAACGTGCTGCTGAGGATCGAGATCCCGGATGGGGACGGGGATGCGGCGCAGATGCGCCGGGTGATCGTGGCGAACCCCGGGGTGGAGCAGAGCGCGTGGCTGTATGCCCGGCTGCCGTTCAACGCGACAAGCGGGACGACGTACAAGATCACCGCGCACGAGGCGATCGATGAGGGGAGCGGGATCGCGGATGAGGATGGGGCGCGGTATGTGCCCGGTCGGCTGCTGGCATCGCTGGCGTATCCGCTGTCGAACCCGCTGGCGAGCGTGCACGGGATGATCGGGGTGATCGGTCGGCGCTCAGGCGGGCTGGATCAGTACTCGGCGAACATCTCGCAGGGCGGGTATGCGCCGACGGGGCATGAGTACACGCAGATCGTGCCGGGGCTCTCGAGGGTGAGCATGCCGGACCGTTGGCACGGGCTGGCGGCGTTTGAGGCGATCGTGTGGGCGGATGCGCAGACCGGCGAGCAGCCGTTGCAGCTCACCGCGCCGCAGGCGGATGCGATCCGGGAGTGGGTGGAGCGCGGCGGGCACCTGATCGTGATCATTCCTCCGGCGGGGCAGTCGTGGGTCGATGTGCCGGGCAACCCGCTGAGCGCGATCATGCCGGAGGTCTCGCTGCAGCGATCCGACGGCGTGGATCTGAACGCGTACAGGCCGATGCTGACGCGCCGGGCGGAAGTGGCGTTGCCCACGAACGCGGTTGTGCACTCGTTTACGCCGCGGCCGGGTTCGGAGCGGTACAACGCGATCCGGATTCTTGATGGGCCTGACGGCAAGTGCGTGGTGGTGCGGCGGCTTGTGGGAACGGGCGCGGTGACGCTGATCGGGATCGATGTCACGACGCGGACAATCAGTGATGTCTCGGGCGCGCTGCACGCGGATCTGTTCTGGCATCGCCTGCTGGGCAAGAGGTTGCCGCTCTTGAGCCCGTCGGAGCTGGATTCGGAGAAGCTCGGTGACCTTTCGCCCAATGCGACGCCGCAGCGCCAGCCGCGGTGGGTCGGCGGACGGACGGATGCGGACCTTGACGGGCTGATCGGCCCGGCGATCACGAAGTCCGCGCGGGCCGCGGCGGGGCTGTTGCTGGCGTTTGTGGTCTTCCTGCTGTACTGGCTGCTGGCCGGTCCGGTCGGGTTCTATGCGCTGAAGGAACGGAACCTGAAGCACTATTCGTGGCTGGGGTTTGTGGCCGCGGCGGGGGTGTTCACGGCGATTGCGTGGGGCGGGGCGAACGTGCTGCGGTCGCGCAAGGTGGAGGGGCAGCACCTGACGTTCGTCGATCATGTGTACGGGCAGTCGAACCAGCGCATGCGGAGCTGGTTCACGCTGATGCTTCCGGCGTATGGGAGCCAGCGGGTGGCGGTTGGTGATGCGCGGGATGTGGAGCGGTATCGACACACGCTGTCATCGTGGGAGTCGCACTCGGGCTCGGGCGGATCGGGGCTTGCCTCGTTCCCCGATGCGCGGCCGTACGAGGTGGATGCGCGGTCGCCGTGGCGGCTGGATGTGCCGTCGCGGGCGACGACCAAGACCTTTCAGGCGGATTGGGCGGGCGGGCTGCCTGCCAACTGGGGCATGATCACACCGCGGGCGGAGGGCGGGGCATCCGTCGGTCTGGGTGAGGAACTGAAACTCACGCCCGATCCGTCGATCGCCAGCCGGTGGCGGCTTTCGGGGACGCTGACGCACAGCCTGCCGTCGGCGCTTGAGGATGTGACGCTGATCGTGGTGTTGGGGCAGGACAACCTCCCGGTGCCGCGGGCGGGGAGGATGGCGTACAGCGATGGGCGGCTGCAGGCAAGAGCGTGGGACTTTGCCGCGCCGGGGAACAAGCCGTGGCTGCCGGGGACGGAGCTTGACCTTGCGGCGGTGACGGGGAGCGACGGAAGCGTGCCGCGGCTGGAGATGGGGCGCCTGCTGGATCGGATCGTGCCGCGGGCCCCATCGACGTTTGGCGGGCAGTCGCCGATGGAACTTGCACTGCGGAACGTGCCCGAATCGCTGACGGCGATTGCGCTGTTTGGGATCATCCCGCCGCCGAACCCTGCGGACAACTCGACCCAGACCCTTGCGCGGCGGGCCGCGACGCACACGTGTGACCTGAGCCGGTGGTTCACGCAGCCATGCATCATCGTGATCGGGCACTTGGCGACGGATGCGCAGGGGCGGGGGATTGAGACGCCCCTGCCGATCTCGGTGGATGGTGAACCGTCGGACACAACCCGCAAGCGCGTGCTGGGGCGGACGGTGGTCCGCTGGGTATATCCGCTGCCGGCATCGCCGCCGGGCTATGCCGTCGCCGCGGCGGGCGCAACGGACGGTGAGGAGGGGGCTGCGGGCACCCCCACAGAGGAACGTGAACCTGCCCCGTGAACCCGGGCCGCGCCGGACGCGAACACTTGCTTTGACTGCTTTGCCCACGACGACCAGGAGACTCCGCCTGTGCCGATGATCGAAACGATCAACCTGACCAAGCGCTACGGCGACCTTGTCGCGCTCGACTCGCTCAACCTTGCCATCGAACAGGGGGACTGCTTCGGCTTCATCGGGCCCAACGGCGCGGGGAAGACGACGACGATCAAGATCCTGGCAACCCTGCTCAAGCCGTCATCGGGCCAGGCGATGATCGACGGGCTGACGGTGGGGTATCAGAACCGCCAGATCCGCCCGCTGATCGGCTATGTGCCGGACTTCATGGGTGCGTACGAGGACATGGTGGTGACGGAGTACCTCGAGTTCTTCGCCGCGTGCTACAACATCCACGGGCAGCAGCGGAAGAAGGTCGTCGCGGATGTGCTGGACCTGACGGACCTGAACTACAAGGCGACGGCGGAGGTGAACTCGCTGTCGCGCGGCATGCAGCAGCGGCTCTCGATCGCGCGTGTGCTGCTGCACGACCCGAAGGTGCTGCTGATGGATGAGCCGGCCTCGGGGCTTGACCCGCGGGCGCGCATCGAGATCCGCGAGCTGCTCAAGGAGCTGAAGCGGATGGGCAAGACGATCATCATCTCGTCGCACATTCTGCCGGAGCTGGGCGAGCTGTGCAACGTGGTGGGGATCATCGAGCGCGGGCAACTGCTGTTCTCCGGCTCGGTGCAGCAGGCGATGACCCGGGCGCGCGTGGGCAACATCGTGCACGTGGCCGTGGCCGATCGCACGGCGGCGGCGGTGAAGGTGCTGCAGGCGATGCCGGGGATCGCGAAGGTGAGCGTGGTGGAGGGACAGCCCGCGCCCAAGGGGCTCAACGGGTCGGCAGCGCACTGGGACGGGCGGGTGATCCACCTGCACTTTGATGCGGGCGCGAAGACGGATGTGACGGATGTGCCCAACCTGCTGATCAACCAGGGATTCCGCATTGTGCTGTTCACCGAGGAAGCGGTGAACCTGGAGACGGCGTTCATGCGGCTGACCAAGGGGGCGGTGCAGTAGGGCTCTGTGGGGTGGGCACGACCGGCATCGGCCCGATTGGGCGGCAAATCCGTCATGGTCGGGAGGATTCCGCTTTGGCAACGAGCGGCCGCGCTGCATAATCAGTGAGTCGGGCACCGACCGGTCCGGGCGTCCGGCGAGGCTGGAGAGAGGCCTTGCGATTCTGGCTGGTGTGCAGTTCTGCGCTGACAGTGTGCGCATCGCCGGCCGCGGCGGGGGTGGTGTACTTCACCCATCGTCCGGCGTTTGCATCGCACGCCGCGATGGGCGGCGGGGTGCACATCGCGACCGAGACGTTTGAGGAAGCGGAACTCATGGGCGGCAAGTCGCCGTTCCCTGATCCGCTTTCGAGCGGGGTGCCGAACTCGACCGTTTTCCCGGAAGGCTTGGCCGCGCCGGGGCTGACGATGCAGACGAACCGACGGGCCGGTCCGCTTGCGCTGCGGGATGCGCCATCGGGCAATGCGCAGGCGATGTTCGCGGTAGGGCTGGGGGCGATCGGCACGACGAGCACCAAGGTCGGAGAGGACCTGGGCATTCTCTTCGGGATCGAATGCAGTATCGACATTTTGTTTGAGATCGATGGGCTTCAGGCGGTCGGGCTGGAGCTGTCGCGGTTCGCGGCGTTCGGCACGGCGGGGTGGCACATCGGCATCTTCGATGCGGATGATGCGTTCATCGGCCAGTATGTCGTCGCGGGTCCCGTCGCGGCGGAGCCCGCAACGAACTTCTTCGGCGTGTGGTCCGACACGCCGATCGCACGCATCAATCTCTTCGATCTGTCGGCCGCGCCATCACCGGATGCGGTTGACAACATCGAGATGTGGGTGCCCGCGCCGGGCGTCGGAGCTTCGCTTTTGGTGCTTGGGTTTGCGGGGTTCTTGAGACGTCGGCGCGAGCGTTGCGAGATCAGATGAACGAGCCGGCCGCGATGAGGACGATGTAGAGTCCGACCAGCACGACAGACAGGCCGATGGTGACCCAGCCCAGGATGATGCCGGCCGTGGCCGCGCCGCTGCCGTTGTTGGGGCCGGGCAAAGACTTTGCCTGGTTGCGGGCCATGTGGCCGCAGACGACCGCGGGGATGGCGATGACGATCGACAGCGGTCCGAGGCAGGCGACACAGAGCGCGATTGACACGATTCCCAGGACCATGGCGGTGGTCGCCATGCCGTTGACCTGGCTTGTCGGTGGCCGCGACCAGATGTCGGTGCCGCATTCGGGGCACTTGCCATCGACGCGGATTCCGGAGAGCTCGTAGCCGCACTTCCAGCAGCGGGGATGGACGGGCGGGGGTTCGGGGGGAGCGAACGCCGTGGCAGGCGGTGGCGGGGGAGGGTTCTCCATCGATTCAGCATACCGCGCCACCCCCCTCCCCCCACCGCAACCTCCCCCGATTCGCCCCTGTCCCGAGCTGCGCGGAGGTTCCCCCATGCCGATAACCCCCTGAAAGTGGCGACATGCCCTCGGGGACCGAGTTTCTGGATGGTGAGGCGAGACTTCGATCCCCTGGAGTTCGCGCGCGAGCGTTCTTGCCGACCGATCGGGTGCCCCCTACTGTTCCCGACCAAGGCCGAAGCTCAACGGCCGGCGCCGGGGTCCGTGGAGGTCACGGACGAGGCACACCTGAGTACATCATCGCGGCGGGAACTTCTCCCTCCGCAACATTGAAGCGCCCTGTATGGCGGCGCGTCGGAAGCGGGTGTCGCCTGTTTCTGCCGAGCCTTCGTGCCGCCGGTGTCGCTGAAAGGACCGTGGATCATGGCTGACAACTCCCTCGTTCAGGATCTCATCGAAGCGGGCATTCACTTCGGCCAGCGGGCATCGAACTGGAACCCGAAGATGGGGCCGTATATCTACGGCAAGCGGAACAACATCCACATCATCGACATCAAGGAGACCATCAAGGGTCTTCTGCTGGCCAAGCGGTTCATCGCCAAGACGGTGGCCGATGGCAAGGACATCTGCTTCGTCGGCACGAAGCGTCAGGCCCGCGCGGTGATCGAGCAGCGCGTGGCGGATGCGAAGATGCACTTCGTGACCGAGCGCTGGCTGGGCGGCACGCTCACCAACTTCCGCACGATCCGTTCGCGTCTGCGTCGGCTGGAGGAGCTCGACGGCATCGCCGAGAGCGACAACTTCGCAAGCTACTCCAAGAAGATGGAGAGCCAGCTCAAGCGCGAGCGGGCGAAGATCCACCGCAACCTGTCGGGCATCCGCGCGATGGAGAAGCTGCCGGGCGCGCTGGTGATCATCGACACGAACCACGAGGTCACCGCGCTGCGCGAGGCCAAGAAGCTGGGCATCCCGACGATCTGCCTCATCGACACCGATGGCGACCCGGAGATGGCGGACATCCCCATTCCCGGCAACGACGACTCGATGCGGTCGATCGATGTAGTGGTGCGCGAGCTGTGCATCGCCGTGAACGAGGGCCGCCAGCAGCGTGAAGTCTCCCGCGAATCCAGCGGTCAGGCCGCTGCCGGTGGCGAAGGCCAGGGCGGGCCCCGCCGGTCGCGCCGGACGCAGTTCCGGGCGGACGATTCGGCCGTGTCCGCCGGGGAGCCGGAAGCCGCGCGCGGCGCGGAGGCGCCGGTCGCCGCGAAGCAGGGCTGAGCCGCATACCACACCCACCCGGCGGGACCCCGCCGGTGCGAACAAACTGACGACCCCCCCGCTCCCGCCGAGGATGACAGAGGTGCTGTTTTCCCTGCCGCGGCGGGTGGGAATGGATCGATGAGGAACACATGAGCACGATTGAGATCAATGCCAAGGACGTGATGAAGCTCCGCAACGAGACGGGGCTTTCGATGATGGAGTGCAAGAAGGCTTTGGTGGAGACCGGCGGCGACGTCGAGAAGGCCAAGGACCTGCTGCGTCGGACGATGAAGGGGAAGATGGACGCCAAGACCGACCGCGCTGCGGGCGAGGGCCGGATCGCGATCTCGGTCAACGAGGGGTCGGGCGTCGCGGCGATCGTCGAGGTGCGTGCCGAGACGGACTTCACGGCGAAGAACGACCAGTTCATCTCCGCGGTTCAGAAGATCGCCGATGCGGCGATCTCGCAGAACACGGGTGATGTCGCGATGTTCCCCGATGCGCAGAAGCTGATCGATGATCTTCGCATCTCGACGGGGGAGAATGTTTCGTACTCGCGCGGCCACAAGCTGAGCGGCGCAACCGGCACGACGGCGTACGGCAAGTATGTCCACCATGACGGCAAGACGGGCGTGCTGATCCAGGCGGAGGGGTCGATCAGCGAAGAGACGCTGCGGGACATCTGCATGCACATCACCGCCAAGCTCCCCAAGCCGCTGGGCGTGACGGCCAAGGACATCCCGGCGGATGTCGTCGAGCGCGAGCGCAAGTTCCGCATCGAGCAGGCGATGGAGTCGGGCAAGCCCAAGGAGATCGCCGAGAAGATGGTCGAGGGCGGCATGCGGAAGTTCTATGAAGAGGTCGCCCTTCTGGAACAGCCGTTCATCCGCGATGAGACCAAGAAGATCAAGGACATTGTCGGCTCGAAGGCCAACATCATCTCGTTTCTGAGGTGGCAGGTCGGCGAGTCTCACTGATCCGGGTTGATCTGATTCTGGAACACCACAGCGCCCCGGCCCCCGGTCGGGGCGTTTTCATGCGCCCGAGTGCCGATGCCCTCCAGGTGGCGCAAGGCGGTGCGTGAGGCCGCCGCGGCGATGTTCCGCAGCAGACGCTGCCGACGCAGGTCGGAGGCGCCGAGTTCATCGGCGGGGCGGCGGAGGGACAGGGCTGCGCCGGGCTCGGCGGGGTCGGTTTCGAGGAGCCCCCACGACGGCGGGAGCTCATCGGGCGCGATGAGCCCGCGGGGCGCGGCGATGTACAGCCGGTCGGCGAGACGGTAGCGGCTGAGCAGCCAGAACTTGGTCTGGCCGTGGAGAGCCTGGTCGATGTGACGGAGCTCGAGCATGAGCTTGCGGTAGGAGGCGAGTCGGCTGCGGTCGAACTCCCAGACTTCAAGCTCGCGGAAGAGGGACGTTCCGCCGCGACGGAGGTCGGGCTCGGATGCGCGGATGATGCGGTCTTCGAGGCAGAGGCGAGCGGCATCGAGCTCGCGCCTGCGTGCGAGCAGGGCGGGGGTCTCGCGGGAATCGCGGAGGAAGTCGGCGCGGGACTGCTTGCACTCGATAACGACTGTGCGGGGGGTGGGCTCGCGCCGGAAGATGCTGGGGAGATCGTCGGTCCGGGGGCGCTTGGGGAGCGGATCCTGGTAGCCGGCGGCATCGACCCGGAACCGCGAGATGGGGCAACGGACTTCCGAGGCGGCGGCGCAGCACCCGCCGGCGAGGAGGGCGGCGACGGAGACGAGCCGGAGGTGTTGGTGGGCGGGAGTTTCCAAGAAATATCCCGGTCTCGACTGGCGGAAATGGTGTCCGAATAGGACAATTCCTCTAATGACGAAACCCGATCAAAAACTGGCGGGCCGCTCCCCCCAATGGGGTCGATCCTGATAGAGTTTATGGTCGCCGCCAAGGCCCTGCGGTTGAGAGCAGCAGGACTCGTGCTTGGGAGGGTCGAAAGACCGTACTACTTATGCCGACAAGCGTCTCGCTTGACCGAACTCAGCGTCAGATGGCCTCCACCGAACGGAACAACTCCGCTCCGGAATCGTCGCGTGTACAGATCCCCAGCGGGCCGTACCGCATTCTCGTCGCCGATGACGAGATGCTGGTCGCCACGGGGATTGCGTCGTCGCTTCGGGACATGGGGCACAACGTGGTGGCGATTGTGGCGGACGGCGAGGCCGCGGTGCGGGCGGCGCGCGAGCACCGGCCGGACATGGCGATGCTGGACATCCGCATGCCGAAGATGGACGGGATCGATGCGGCCTCGATGATCGCATCGGAACTGGGCATCCCGAGCGTGATTGTGTCGGCGTACTCGGATCCGGAGCACATCAACCGGATGCACGCGCGGCCGGAGGTCTCGGGGGTGTTCGGGTACCTGCTCAAGCCGGTGAACACGGAGGAGCTGCGCGTCGCGATCGGCGTGTGTGCGCAGCGGGCGGCGGTGGACGGCTTCCGTCGAAACCGGATCACGCAGCTTGAGACCAACCTGTTGAACCGCCGCCTGGTGGAACAGGCCAAGTGGATCCTGGTCGAAAACCGGCGCATGACCGAGGCGCAGGCGCACGAGAAGCTGCAGCGTGCAGCTCGGGACCGCCGGCAGTCGCTCGCGGAGATCGCGCAGGCGGTGATCAGCTCGGGCGAGGTCCCCTGAAACAGACACGGCGTCGCAGCGCGGGGCTGCGA